>CAVDGK010000097.1:0-6767 GCA_963607995.1 Oscillospiraceae bacterium
GCATCTGTTTCAGATTCATTTCCGCTGACAACAATATAATGCTCACCTTTGGTATAGCCAGTCTGTGCTTTACCATTATACGTATAAGTTGCACCATCCAGGGTTGGCTGCGAAGCAAACTTCGCCTCATTCTTTGTGGCCAAAATATAAGCCGTAACTTTTCCTTCTGTTTCTCTTGTTCTGTAATAGAATCTTTTCAGAAGTTCATTACCATCATTTTCATAATCTTTTTTCATAACGGTCAGTATTGCCTGACCATCTTTTATTTCAGCTTCAAGCGGCTGGACATTGGTATGTTCCCCATCATCCGTTACCAGATAATAGGATGTCCCCTCTTCTGCAGGGATTTCCATCGTCATATAAAACTGATTCTTTTCCCAAAGCTGAAGCGGCGTTGGGCCAAACATAGGTTCAACAGGTGATGCGATAGCAAAGCTATATTCCTTATCGCCATTTTCTTTTTCAGTAAGCTTTGTCGAATAAGATGCACATGACATATATTCAAGCCTGCTATTTCCATTGCTCATATAAAGAGTAGATGATACATTTGTCGCACTATCTGTATAGGTATAATTAAACCAGCGATAGGCTTCAGAAGAATCTACCACTACAAAAGTACCTATTTTTTCCGTAACGGAGCAGCTTACTTTACCTTCTGATACGGCTTGTCTGATATTAACATCTTCAAAATCTGCGCCATCATAACGATAAATATCTGCTGTAGATGCAGCATCTGTGGTGAAGCTGATTTCTGCTTTTGTATTTCCGTTAAGAGCAATCTCCACGCCCTCTTTGTCCTTAAGTGAAAGTCCATACGTATTGAGAGTGAAACTTCCATTATATTTGTTCTCTATAGAACTCTTTAAGGCTGAGAGTTTTTCAGCACTTTCTTCTTTATCTGCTGTAAATACTGCAGTTTCAAGTTTTTCACCGACGGCTTTTTCTGTGGTACTAACCGTCATAACAACACCTGTTGCCTCGTCTGTATATGTCTTTGTCCAAACACCTTCTCCATCTTCCGGGTCAACATAAGCACGGACGGCACTGTCCCAATCCACCAGAAGATGAAGCTGCATGTTCGTTTCCATCTCAAGGATAGTCGGATATTCTACGCTTTCACCTAAGGTATATTCATCACAGATTTCATCAACCTTGAAGGTTACTTCGACGATTCGGTCCGGATATTCACTACTGTAAGGAGCTGCCATACCGGCTGCTTTCTTCGTGTCTACAACATGAATATTTGTGCCATCACCAATAGACTGCAGAGTAAATATTTCTTCTGCACCGGCGCTTTCTGCACTTTCTACCGGGAAAGACAGAGTAATGTAGCGTTCATTATTTTCCGTAACAACAAGTTTTGCATTCATGGATCCAGCCACACATGGCGGGAATGTATTTGTTCCCGGAAAAATCTGAACACCGGGAAGTACCTGGTTGTTCTCACCCTTAATGGTCAGATTGGCTGTGATGGTGTAAGTATCACTCTTTACAACTTCCTTTGCCTCACTTACATTCAGTGTGCCTGCACTATAATTGAAGTTATAATTCTTAGCTTCACCACCTGACGGTGTCAGTTCATAGCTCTTTCCTTCTTCAAGATTTTCCGGAGCTGTCACTGTTGGTGCCTTATAGTCAGCAGCCGTCTCAGCATTTTCATCATTAACAAAGCCGGAAACCTCTACAGTAAGACAAGGAACTTCACCCAACTTTATCGTTTCGCCTGTGTAAGATGCTGTCAACTCAGCCTTCTTAATCTCCCAATCAACAGTGATACTATCTGTATCAGAGTTTTTCCAGGCATAGCCAGCTGTCTTTGCAGCCTCAGTAAGTGTAAGAGTTACACTATATTTTCCAGCATCTGTTGCCTTTGCATCTCCTGCTGTTACTGTATAGAGTTCACTCTCAGCAATAGCTGTCTGTTCCGTGCCTGTATAAGTGCATTCTGATATTTCCGGAACCAGTGTTTTCGTTACATGTGAAAAATCCACATCCAGCTGGAGAGCTACATCTCCATCCGGAGCCAATGTTGTGCTGATGGGCACCGCATAAAGCTCGCTGCCTTTAAATGTATAAGTCGCTACATTTTCCGCATTCAGATCAACTTTGCCAAGCGTAGCTGTCAGTTTATAGATACGGCTGTCTACTGAACCTGCCCCTGTTTTGTAAGGACCGGCAAGCTTTTCTGCCGTAAACGCAAGGTTTTCGCTTGTTCCCATCTTCTGTGTCGTAAAAACAGGATTTTTAATCGGCAGTGTCAGTGTCACCGTTCCGTCTTCCGCTACAACCAGTGTTGCATTATTGCTAAGTGGGGTAGTCGGTGCTGAATTTTCAACATTTTCTGCCGGATCATTTGCATCCAGAACAGGTCCAAAAGGATTGTTCGGATTGTTTGCATAAACTGTTATACCAGTCAAAACCGGATTGTATTCTCCCGGCATACTTAAATTTGCCGTCACGGTGTAGGTGCCGGCTTTAAAATTTGATGTGCTCCAGGCGCCTGTATAAGTTGCGGCATCGCCATAAGTTTCTGCCGTCAGGTCAACTTCTGAATTTAAAGTTTCATTATCCTGCGTTTCCTCTTGAACCAAATCATCCGTTTCGGCCTTTTCTGCATCTGTCTCTTCTTGTGTTTCTCCCTCTTCCGCTGCATAAACGTCCAAACTTGTGATGGATGACATCGCAAGAAGAGCAGCCAGCGTAAGGGAAAGAAGACGCTTTGGCATCTGCATTCTGTGCTTTTTCTTCATTTTTTCCTCCCAGGAATTTAATCTTAGTTTTGGCTAACCAAAACATTAATAATAAAGGCACCTTCCGCGCCTTAGTTAGCTTATTATAACTCCCCTTAAATAAAAAATCTGTTGCAAAGGTCACACTATTAAATTTTTTTTGCAAAATATAGCTTTTTTTACTGGTAGAATTAAGTCCCTGGTTGCTTTTCCTATTTCCTGTGCTATAATTTCGATGTTTCCGCGTGAAACTGGCAGTTCATTTGTACCTTCCTGCCGTTAAACAAAACCAGGACTGCATTTTTATGTTCAGAAATAGACTGATAAGGGCTTTGCCAAATTCGAGGCTGTGTCAACAGATATATACAAATCAAAATCCGTGCACATCCTCGTGAAGCGTTTAACTCATTCAATGAACCATCTCCGACTGAGTTGCTTCTCCATTTTGCTTCGAATTTCTTCTATCAGTTTGAATGACTATGCAGCTCTGCGTTTTAAGCGCAGAGCTTTTTCTATAGGATCAAAAAATCTTTTGACTCCACTCTCATAAAATATGCAGCATTCCGGTATTTGCCATCCCAAGATACAAAATTTTCTTTTGCAGGACAGTTAATTACACCTGCATCAATTCTTGTAATGGTTTAAAAGGAGATTTTTTTATGAAAGCAATTGTTTTATTCAGTGGTGGCCTTGACAGTTCTGTCTGCCTGGCCCTGGCGGTAGAAAAGTATGGTGCCGAAAATGTTCTGGCCCTTTCCATTTATTATGGACAGAAGCATGCCAAGGAAATGGAAGCTTCTGAAAAGGTGGCCGCTCATTACGGTGTCAAACGCATCAGCCTGGATATGGGAGCGATTTTTGCCAATAGCAGCTGCACTCTTCTTGCCGGTGCAAAAGAAGAAATTCCCCACACCGACTATGCCGATCAGATCAAGGAAACCAAGGGTTCTCCCGTAAGCACCTACGTTCCCTACCGCAACGGCCTCTTCCTTTCCGCCGCTGCTTCCATTGCCTTAAGCTATGGCTGTGAAGTGATCTATTATGGTGCTCATGCCGATGATGCTGCCGGAAATGCCTACCCGGACACCAGTGCTGCCTTCAACAAAGCTATTTCCGAGGCCATTTATCTGGGCAGCGGAAATGCCCTGAAGATCGAAGCTCCCTTCATTAATAAAGGTAAACATGCCGTTGTAGCGGAAGGTGCCCGACTTCATGTGCCTTTCGAACTGACCTGGAGCTGCTACGAAGGCCATGAGAAAGCCTGCGGTGTCTGCGGAACCTGCCGTGACCGCTTAAAGGCCTTTGCTGAAAATGGTCTGGTAGATCCTATTCCCTATGAAACAACGGAAGGCTGATATATAGAAAGGAAAACTCATCCATGCCAAACGAAGTTATTTTTATAGCAACCGTTCTCATCTACCTGGGAGCCGTCGTCCTTCTCTATAAGCTTTTTGGCAAAAATGGCCTCTTTGTTTTCGCCATCTTCGGCACCATCCTGGGCAATATTGCCGTGTGCAAAAGCATCGACCTTTTCGGTCTTTCCACCACAGCCGGCAATGTGCTCTACGCTTCAACTTTCCTGGTCACCGATATTCTCTCGGAAAAATATGGCAAGGAAGAAGCCCAAAAAGCCGTAGTCTACAGCATCGCCATTATGTTATTATGGCTTCTGGGAACTCAGCTGATTCTTTGGTTCACACCGAATGAATCGGATTACATCCAGTCCAGCCTGTCAACGGTCTTTGGTCTCGTGCCCCGCATCACCATTGCCAGCCTTCTGGGCTTTATCTGCAGTCAGAACATCGATGTTATCCTGTATCACGCTATCTGGAAACGCACCGGAAATTCCAGAAAAATGCTGTGGCTCCGCAACAATGGATCGACGCTGATTTCCCAGGCTCTGGATACTGTCATCTTTACTACAGTGGCTTTCCTTGGAAGCTATCCCACCAATGTATTCCTCAGCATTATGCTGACAACCTATCTTTTCAAGGCGATCGTTGCCCTGGCCGACACCGTCTTCATTTATACAGCCAGAAATATTACACCCATAGGAGAAAAGAATAATGAGTCGTGAAAGAGAAGATGAAGGCCTGACCAAGCTTGGCAGTCAGGGAACAAAATACAGCATGGATTACGATCCGGATGTACTGGAAACCTTTACAAATAAGCATCCGGATAATGACTATTTCGTCAAATTTAACTGCCCGGAATTCACCAGTCTCTGCCCCATTACGGGACAGCCGGATTTTGCCACTATCTATATTTCCTACGTGCCGGATGTGAAAATGGTAGAGAGCAAATCTCTTAAGCTCTATCTTTTCTCTTTCCGCAACCATGGTGACTTCCATGAAGACGTAGTAAATATCATTATGAAGGATCTCATCAAGCTTCTTGATCCCCGTTATATCGAAGTTTGGGGAAAATTTCTTCCCCGGGGCGGCATTTCCATCGATCCCTACTGCAACTATGGCAGAAAGGGGACTCCCTGGGAAAAAGTTGCCTGGGATCGCCTGACCCAGCACGATATGCAGCTGGAAAAAGTAGATAATCGATAAATGAAAATACAAAAGAGGTTGCAAACACTTCAAACATCTGCAGCCTCTTTTTTTAGTTGATTGGAAAGGTAGTCTCTGAACTAAAGACACGCCGTGAGAACGCACACTTGCACGAATATGATTTTTAAACGATGATTCCAAACGAAAAGCGATGCAGATTTCTCTGCATCGCTTTTCTTAAAGGATAGTTATATTTGAGCCAATTTCTTGGTATCAAACCTTTTTTAATTTCAGTTCATTCCAGCGATTCCTGTTCAAAGTCTTATCTCACAGAAATGATCTGTTTTAACTTTCCCGTCTTAACTTATTTAATCTTTCAGAGCTGCGAAACCTTTTTCCAGGTCAGCGATGATGTCGTCGATATGTTCAGTACCGATAGACAATCTGATGGTTCCCGGTGTGATACCGCTGTTTGCCAGCTCTTCTTCTGTCATCTGGCTGTGTGTGGTTGAAGCCGGATGGATAACCAGTGACTTAACATCAGCTACGTTAGCTAACAGGGAGAAGATTTCCAGGTTGTCGATGAACTTGAAGGCTGCTTCCTTACCGCCCTTGATTTCAAATGTAAAGATGCTGGCTCCGCCGTTGGGGAAATATTTCTCATAGAGAGCATGATCCGGATGATCCGGAAGAGACGGATGGTTAACCTTTGCCACCTCATCCTTTGTCAGGAGGTACTCAATGACTTTCTTGGTATTTTCTGCATGGCGATCCAGACGGAGGGAAAGTGTCTCGGTGCCCTGCAGAAGAAGGAAGGCATTGAAAGGAGAAATGGTTGCGCCTTCATCTCTTAAGAGAATGGCGCGAATGTAGGTAACGAAGGCTACCGGTCCTACCGCATCCTGGAAGGAAATACCATGATAGCTGGGGTTCGGATCAGAGATCTGCGGATATTTGCCGGATGCTTTCCAGTCAAACTTACCAGAATCAACGATGACACCACCAAGAGTTGTACCATGTCCGCCAATAAACTTAGTAGCGGAATGGATAACCACATCAGCACCATGTTCGATGGGTCTGATCAGGTACGGTGTACCGAAAGTATTATCAATAAGAAGGGGCAGCTGATGCTTATGAGCAATTTCAGCTATAGCATCGATATCCGGAATATCGGAGTTAGGATTGCCAAGAGTTTCAATGAAAACAGCCTTGGTATTTTCTTGAATAGCGCCTTCAACTTCCTCAAGATTATGAGCATCAACGAAGGTTGCTGTGATGCCGAAGCGTGTCAGAGTGTGGGCCAACAGGTTGTAAGATCCACCATAAATGGTCTTCTGGGCTACGATATGATCACCATTTCCTGCAACAGCCTGCAATGCATAAGTGATAGCAGCTGCACCGCTTGCTACGGCCAGGGCGCCTGTGCCGCCTTCAAGAGCGGCGATTCTCTTTTCAAAAACTTCCTGTGTGGAGTTTGTCAGTCTGCCGTAGATATTGCCGGCATCTGCCAGACCAAAACGATCGGCTGCATGCTGTGAAT
>CAVDGK010000098.1:0-6717 GCA_963607995.1 Oscillospiraceae bacterium
TACCTACAGTATGCTGAATGGTCGTCCCTGTCCTGGTGTCTGCACCGGCAAACCCATTGAACTGGGTGGTTCCAAGGGCAGAACTTCTGCTACCGGCCGGGGCGTTGTCATTGCCGTTAAACAAATCCTCAAAAAATATGGAAAGACACTGGCCGGTAGCCGCATTGCCATCCAGGGTTTCGGTAATGTTGGTTCCAATACAGCCCGCATTGCTTATCACAGAGATGCCATTATTGTTGCCTTAAGTGATGTTTCCGGTGCTATCTACTGTGAAAAAGGGTTGGATGCCGATGCCATCAGCAAATTCATTGAAGGTGGAAAGATGCTTATCGACTATGAAACTGAAGGGGTTAAGCACATTTCCAATGAAGAACTTTTGACCTGCGAATGCGACGTGCTCATTCCCGCTGCTCTTGAAAATCAGATCACAGCTGAAAATGCCGGCAAGCTTAATTGCAAGTTTATCGTTGAAGCAGCTAATGGCCCGACAACAGCTGAGGCCGATAAAATTCTGGAAGAAAGAGGCATCACATTAATTCCTGATATTTTTGCAAATAGCGGCGGTGTTGTGGTATCATACTTCGAGTGGGTACAGAATATCCAGACTCTGACCTGGAGCAAAGAACAGATCAATCAGATGCTGGAAGAAATCATGACAAACGCCTTCAAAGATATTGAAGCTGAAGTTGAGAAAAACGAATGTACCTGGAGAATGGGAGCTTATATCGTGGCCCTTCGCCGACTGATCACGGCAAACGAGATCAAGGGACTTTTCCCGTAATAAAGCCGCTGTAAGTGTCAAAAGTAAAATCGAAACTTTTACTTATTGCCTCTCCTATTCAAATAATGATGTCAAGAAAAGGCAAAGAGGTCTTTTGTATGTTTAACATACAGAAGACTTCTTTTTGTTTGAACTAAAGATAACTTTCAAAATTTATTTTGCCCTGTGCAAAGTTCAAATTCTGCAGGTCATGTAGAGCATTTTGAGGCAAAAGGAGATTTTTATGAATAATTTTTCCAAAGTAAATAATCCAAAAAATTATGCAGATGAACTGGATGATATTGATTACAAGATTATTGAACTTCTGCAGCAAAATGCCAGAATGTCTGCAAAAGAAATTGCCTCTCATGTTTTTCTCTCTTCCACAGCCATTGCTTCCCGCATCGAAAGGCTTCAGGAGAAAAATATCATTACCGGATTTGAAATTCGCATCAATCCTGTCTCTTTAGGCTATTATACCAAAGCCTTTATTAATGTAGAGGTTGATCCGGTCAATAAAAAAGACTTCTACCCCTATATCGATAAATGTGAAAATGTCATCCAGTGCAACTGTGTCACCGGTGATTTTTCCATGCTTCTTGAGGTTATGTTCCATAATACAATGGAACTGGATGTTTTCATCGGTCAGCTCCAGCGTTTTGGAAAAACCAAGACACTGATCGTCTTTTCAACTTCTGTAGATTATCGTGAAACATACTGGAAAAGCGATTTTCCTGATTGACACATTTCTCCGAAAAGTTCATTATTTTCTTAGAGTTAACCAAACAATGGAATCCGATTCACAATATTCCGTGTTCATGGATAATCAAACTTTAGAAACAATATTTTCTTGATAAACAGAGCCGGTTGGTCATCTTTCATGACCATCGGGTCATTGTTGTGCAATATAGGAGAATTTTTTATGGAATATGTCACTCTCAATAACGGCGTCAAAATGCCCATCCTTGGCTATGGTCTTTTCCGGACCCCTAATGAAGAAGCTGAAAAATGTGTACTGGAAGCTATAGAGACAGGTTACCGCAGTATCGACACGGCCCAGGCCTACGGAAATGAAGAAGGTGTAGGCTGTGCCATTGCCAAATGCGATGTGCCGCGAAATGAACTTTTTATTACCACTAAGATTACCATTCGCAATGCCGGTTATGAAAAGGCTCTGGAATCTATCGAAGAGTCTTTAAATAAACTTCAGACATCTTACGTGGATCTTCTGTTGATTCATCAGCCTTTTGGAGATTATTATGGAACCTATCGCGCCATGGAAGAAGCCTATAAAGAAGGTAAAGCCCGGGCTATCGGTGTCTCAAACTTCTACCCTGACCGATTTCTGGATTTAGCTCATTTTGCTTCTGTCAAACCGGCAGTTAATCAGGTTGAAACCCATGTTTTCCAACAGCAGAAATCTGCCCGTCCCCATTTAGCAAAATACAATACTCAGATTGAATCCTGGGGACCTTTTGCTGAAGGGAAAAATGATTATTTCACCAATCCAGTCCTGACGGAAATCGGTGCAAAATATGGCAAAACCCTTGCCCAGACAGCCCTGAGATTCCTGACTCAAAGTGGTGTAGTGGTTATTCCAAAATCCATGCACAAAGAACGAATGGCTGAAAACCTAAACATCTTCGACTTCAAACTGTCCAATGAAGATATGACCAGAATTGAAGCTCTGGATACCGGAAAGAGTCTCTTCTACTCCCACTACGATCCGGAAACCGTAGAACGACTGGTTAATTGTATGTAAATCTGCACCCCGTTTCCATTTGCACTAAAACTTTGACTACCGGACACCAAGTGCCCACACAGATTTTTTTATTCCAGTAAATAAAACGGTTCCTATAGCAACGCCCTGAGCAGGTATTTGCTATAGGAACTGTTTTTATTTTCATCTCATGATATAACTTATCGGAAGTTACAAAGTAACTTTCGATAAAAGAGCCATGAAATGGCTCGTATTTCGATTATAGGGTTCGCGAAGCGGTTCCTATAATATAACTTATCCTACCCCCCAAAAAATAGTTGTCGGATAAAAAATCCTTGAAAGGGCTCACATTTTAATTATAGGATTCAAGAATCACTTCCTATAATGTTGCCTTTTTTGATATTTTCTTTAATGATACGGTCTGTCACTTCAAACAATTTTTCAGACCCCAATTTGGTTTTGGTTTGCCGTCCGTAAATCTGTTCTGCTTTTACCTGGTGTTCCCGCCAGTCTCCACCTCCATTGGAATTATTTAAAATCAATGGCTGAAGATTGTCCATGGCATGAGCATATTTAGACTCTGCCGTTTCCGAGGCTTCAAATTCATCAAACAAAGCGATCATTTCTTTCGCCTGGTCTTCCGGCAGAATTGAAAATATCCTTTCTTTAGCTGCATCTTCTCTTTCTTTTTGTGTCTTCAGACCATTTTCATCATAGGCGTATGTATCCCCGGCATCAATTTCCACGATATCATGGATAAGGCACATCAGCATAACCCGGGCAATGTCAATGGCTTCATTTGAATATTCCCTCAAAAGGTAAGCCATAATGGCTATATGCCAGGAATGTTCCGCATCATTTTCATTCCGGCCATGGTTTGACAGGTGTGTCTGCCTGAATATGTTCTTTGCTTTATCTATCTCCAGCGCAAACGCCAACTGTTTATCTAAACGATCTTCCATTAAGTCAACCTCCATTCATTCCCGCAAGCAGAAAGATTTCTTCTAATCGAATCCACATTTTGTTTGCTTAAGCGATTTCTTCCAAAAGTATGAATAGCTTTATCTATATCCTTTTTGTTTCCAAGAACACTTTGAATAATCCAGTTTGCTTCATTCTCTCCCTGTTTTCCGGCCCACCTCCAGGGTTCTTCAAATTTTTTAAACTGTCCGCTTTCTATATCCGAAAGTTTGTTTTTATTAGTCTTATGATATTTTTTTTTGCTTTCGGAGACAGATTGTAAAACATATTAATAAAGTAACAAGAATAACCAAAAGAAAACTTAAAATTATCAAAAACATGTGTTCATTCTTCATTAAAAAATCAATGATAATCCATATTCCATCCATTTCAAAAAACTTCACTAATCATCAAACAAACTGTTTGCTAGGTCAAAACGATACCGAGAAAGTTCTTTTATGCGCTCTTCCATAGAACAATCCCTTCTTTTTCAATATTTTTATAAAAAGGAAGAGTGGTTTCCCATTCCGAAAAATCCTTTTCTTCAATTTGAATCAAGGAAAGAGTAACACCCTGTTCAAGCTCAAAATCAACAAGCCAGTCTGTTATCTGATCATATTGATCTTTTGATAATTTATTTTTCAAAAATACAGCCATATCAATATCCGATTCCGCATTTTCCTGCCCTCTGGCATAGGATCCATAGAGAACAACAGATAAAACATTTTCTTTGTAATCCTTCCCCATCATGGCCGATATATGACATAGTCGTTTTAATAATTCCGGATGCCTTCCCCCCGATTTATATCTTATTCCGCCAGTTTCTGTATTGACCATTTTTTACTCTTTGGTCATCCGGATATTGGGCATTCTTTGGGATAAGCCATTGATTACCAACCTTTTCACCTTTCAGTCTTCCGTTAGCCAGCATTCTTCTGATATTTCCTGGATCTTTGCCTGTAACTTCCGCATATTGTGAAACTGTATAAAATTCACTCATAGAATCACCTCTTTTAAATAACATTAACGCGGTATCGTGTAATTGTCAATAAAATTAAATAGGTGGTCGGATCTGTTAGACTGGTTTGTGTTGCATTAACAGAAAATCATTCCGCAATCAGGATGAGTTACGCCTCTGTTGTTTTGAATACATAAACCGCTATAACACCAAGCGGCCTCATTCTTCACTTGGTGATTACACTCCGAATGAAATAGAGGAGTTCTACCTGGAAAGGCAGGAGTAATTCTGCCTTTCTATAAATTTGTATTTAAAAAATGTGTCCATTTGCTTGACTATGTTGCAATTTAGATGAGGGATAAAATTACAGAATTTTTTTAGATTTATTTTTATATTTCAATCCACCCTGATTAATGCTATCATGCTATATAGTTAGTTATTTCTAACTTTATTAATAGGAGGATTTTATTTTGTACATTATTGTCATTCGGGGACTGCTTATTCCCTTTGTAGGCACCTCATTAGGGGCTGCCTGTGTCTTTTTATTAAAAAAGCAGTTGAAAATGGAACTACAGAAAATACTTACCGGCTTTGCAGCCGGCGTTATGGTAACAGCCTCTGTGTGGAGCCTTTTGATCCCAGCCATAAATATGAGTGAAAAGAACGGTCAGACGTCCTGTCTTCCTGCTGCCATAGGCTTTTGTATCGGTATGCTGTTTTTGCTATTTCTTGATACCCTCATTCCTCATATGCATCTGGATCAAAGTATTGAAGGACATAAAAGTCATTGGCAGAAAACCACTATGATGGTTTTTGCTGTTATTCTTCATAACATTCCGGAAGGGATGGCTGTAGGAATTGTTTATGCGGGCTGGCTTAGCGGCGATAGTGGCATCACAAATACGGCTGCCCTGGCTTTGGCAATTGGCATCGCTATTCAGAACTTTCCCGAAGGTGCCATCATTTCAATACCCCTGAGGTCAAATGGACTTAGCAAACCAAAGGCATTTTGGTATGGCCTTCTGTCCGGTGCCGTGGAACCAATTGCCGGCATGATCACAATATTCCTATCAGCTTATATTATCGTTGCACTCCCTTACCTTTTAAGTTTCGCCGCCGGTGCCATGATTTATGTGGTTATAGAAGATCTGATTCCTGAACTGGCTGAAGGACGACATAGCAATTGGGGAACCATCGCTTTCATGGCAGGTTTTGTTATTATGATGATACTTGATATAGAACTGGGATGAAATTCAAATCTTTTTCTTATTGCAAACCATAGAATCCGCCTTTTCACGATTATCGCAGGCCTTCTTTATAATTTTAGAAAGCTTCTCTTTCAATGAATTTCCCGCTTTAATAATCTGCCACGGTTGTGACACCGTAACCGATGATTTCCTCAAGCTGTGCCTGGAAGAGCAGATATGTCAAAATAATAACTTTCTTGAGCTTCTCACTCCAAGTGCTATAATCATTTTCGAAAAAATACATTGAAAAGATTTAATACAGAAGGATCCTATGGAAAAACATAAAGAAGCCGTTCTTGGCAAAAACACAACCCGATTTCTCATTTACATGGCAGGATTTATCATACTTGCCCTGGGCCTTACTTTAAATACAAAATCAGGCCTCGGTGTCTCACCCATCATATCCATCGCTTATGCCATTTCGCAAATTGCTTATTTAAATTTTGGCAATACCACCCTTGGTCTCTACGTTGTTTTCCTTATGATCGAGATCATCATCCATTTGGCAACTCACAGGGGTAAATCCCAGATTGTGGCAGATATTCTGCAACTTCCTTTAAGCATTGTCTTTACCCGTTTTCTTAATCTGTTTTCCTCCCTTATTCCTGAACTGAGTTTCGAAACCGGTACGAGTTTCATAAGAGAATATACCATTCGTTTCCTGGTACTCTTAGCCGGTCTTATATGTACCGGAATCGGATCTGCTACATCTCTGGATATGCGTCTTATTCCTAATCCCGGTGACGGCATTGTACAGGCTGTATCAGATGCTATTAAAAAGAATGTTGGCTTTACCAAAAACTGCATTGATATCTGTTCCGTAACCATTTCCATTTCTTTAAGTCTGATTCTCACCGGAAAGCTTTATGGTGTAGGTGCCGGCACTTTAGTGGCTGTTGTTCTCGTTGGCCGCACTATCGCCGTCTACAACCATTTTACCCAATCAAAACTCCTGACGGCGGCCGGATTAAACTGACACCCCCGTTTCCAATGGACAATCGTCGACCAAGTGGAATGGTCACTCA
Source organism: Oscillospiraceae bacterium (assembly GCA_963607995.1). Lineage (GTDB taxonomy): Bacteria > Bacillota > Clostridia > Lachnospirales > Lachnospiraceae > Chordicoccus. Next base: position 6,671 of record CAVDGK010000098.1, read on the forward strand.
AAAAAAGCCGCCTTGCTCACGACTAAAGTCACGAGTAAGGCGGCTAA
>CAVDGK010000099.1:0-6708 GCA_963607995.1 Oscillospiraceae bacterium
GGCTCAGGCTGAAGATCAGCTTAATGAGACAAATTCTACATTGAATTCCCTTGCGGAGAAACAGGCCGAGGTTCAGTCCCAGATATCTTCTGTCAATGCAGATCTGGTGGATACTATGATCCGTATATCTGAAGCGGAAGAAGATGTGGAGACGGCCAAGCAGAATGTGGCGGCTACCCAGAGCCAGATTGATGAGATACAGGGTCAGCTGGAGACGGAAAATGCTAATAAAGATCAGCAGTATGCAGACATGGTTAAGCGTATCCAGTACATTTATGAAAATGGCGGACAGGGAGGATGGACAACCATTCTTTTGAAGGCAGGAAGCTTAAGCAACTTCCTTAACCGTATCGAATATACCCAGGCCCTCGAAAGAGCAGACCGGGAAGCTCTGACATCTTATGAAGAAACAATTTCACAGATTTCAGCAAGCGAGCAGGCTCTGGTTGAACAGAAAAATGAATTAGAAACCCAGCAGGCATCTTTGGAAGCACAGGAAGCGGCTCTGGAAGATGAAAAGGCTGATTTGGAGAACCAGCTTGATGAAGCTGAAGCGGCCAATAGTGACTATGAAAGTCAGATTTCCGAGGCACGTCAGCAGGCATCGGAGATTGAGTCACTGATCGCCCAACAGCAGACAGCGCTTAACCGCATTGAAGAAGAAAAAGCTGAAGCCGCCAAAAAAGCGGCGGAAGAAGAGGCTGCCCGTAAGGCGGCTGAAGAGTCGGCAGCGGCACAGTCAGCAGCCGCGGCAGCAGCTGCTTCATCATCAGCTGCCGCTTCATCTGGTTCTTCATCTTCATCATCATCTTCTTCATCAGGGTCATCCTCCAGCTCCAGTGCCGGACAGCAGATCGTTGATTACGCTATGCAGTTTGTTGGCAAGATTCCTTATGTCTGGGGTGGCGGTTCTCTCGAAACCGGTGTAGACTGTTCACACTTTGTCTACCTTGTTTTGAAAAACTGCGGTTATTATTCCGGTGGTTATATGACATCAGGTTACTGGGCGACAGCCGGTACACCAGTGTCTTCTCTGGCAGAAGCACAGGCGGGAGACATCATTGTCTATTCCGGACATGTGGCGATCTATGATGGGAATGGCATGATCGTGGAGGCTAAGGGCAGGGCCTATGGTTTGACTCACGACCGAAGAGCAGACAGTAAACCTATCGTAGCCATTAGAAGATTTGTCTGATGGAATGATAAAATGATTTTAAATTTTGGGCTGATTAGATTCAGCATGGATAACAATTGAATAATGAAAATGGTCATGGACAGTCGGAAAACGGCTGTCCATTTTCGTGTGCCTATTTCGAAGCTGAGAAACCTTTTTATGAACAAAGAAGAAATTTATTTTTTTAAATGTTACTAAAAGCTTCCGTTTCAATTTTGCATCATTTTCTCTTGAATTAAAGACTAACAAAAACTATACTAATAAAGTCGTGTGTTTAATACTTTAATACGTTAAAACAGTGATTGAAGTGAATACAGAAGACAATTTAGAAATGAGGGAGAAAGCATGCAAGAATATAAATGGCCTTACGCCAATGAAATCGGCCATGAAGAGCATCTGTCCTGTGACGTGCTGGTTTTGGGAGGCGGTCTTGCCGGCTGCTATGCAGCTATCGCGGCGGCTCGGAAAGGCGAGAAGGTTATTCTCGTGGAAAAAGGAACAACAGCCAGAGCCGGTTCTGCCGGCAGCGGTTTTGACCACTGGGAATCGGCCTGCACCAATCCTTGCTGCAAGGTAACGCCGAAGGAAGTAGCCGAGGCTTATATCGATGAGCAGGATCATTACAGTAATGGCATTGCCCATTATATTGAATGTCGGGAAGGATGGGACCGCCTTCTTGATATGGAAAGCTTTGGAGGCAAGATCCGGGATACGGAAGATGAATTTGTTGGAGCGGATTTCCGGGATGAAAAGACAAAGCTCATGTTCGCCTATGATTATACCAACTGCTATACCATAAGAATCTGGGGCAGTGGTTTCAAACCGGCTCTTTATAAAGAATGTAAAAGACTTGGAGTTAAAGTTCTGGATCGGACCGAGGCGACAGCTCTTCTGACGAAGAAGGTAAAAAATGCAGATGGCAGTGAAAAGACTATCGGCATAGGTGCCTGCGGAATGGATGTTCATACAGGAAAATTTTATACCATTTCTGCCAAGGCTACTGTTATGGCTATGTCCCGGCCGGCTCGTGTCTGGCTTTTTAATTCCGATCTGCCGGGTCTGTGTGAATTCAGGCCGATGAACAGCATCGGCAGCGGTCATGCCATGGGTTACCGGGCCGGTATGGAATTTACCATGATGGAAAAATCCGTCCGGGGTGAGTTTTCTGCTGCCGGCAGAAGTTTCCCGCCCTATAGTACGGGAAATAATCACAATACCTGGTATGGTGCCACTATGGTGGATGCCCGGGGTGTGGAAATTCCTTATCTTGACCGGGATGGCAATGAACTGAAGGATGTAAGGGAGCGCTTCCATCCGGCTCCGGGGCAGAAGTTTTTCCTGAAGGGCGGAGTTATCGATGAGCCGAAGTATGAATATCGCGGACCGGAAACTATGCCCTTTGAGGAACTGGATAAGAGAGGTTACAAACTTCCTTTCTATGCTGATCTTAGCCGTATGCCGGAGAGTGAGAGAAAAGTTATCTGGGGTATGATGGTTGGTGAAGAAGGACGGACCAAGATTCCGGTTTACCAGTATTATACGGAAAAAGGTTTTGATCCTGAAAAGCATATGCTTCAAAGCTATGGTACAGGCTGGCAGTCAGCCAATTTCCTGGGTCAGGAAAGACAGCTTTTTGGAGCTCCGGGAGGTATTATTACCGATTGGAATCTGATGACCAATATTGAAGGTATCTATGCAGCCGGCGATCAGCTTTACGCCATGGACTGCGGTGGTGCAGCTTCAGCTACAGGCTATTATGCAGGCCGGAAAGCAGCTATTTATGCATCAGATGCTGAGCTTTCTGATTATGATAAAGAAGAGGCAGCCCGTGAGAAGGAACGGCTCCTGGCACCTTTGACCAGCAAGGGCGATATGTCCTGGAAGGAGCTTAATTTTGCTATTTCCAAGTGTATGCAGAATTATTGCGCTGAGATTAAGTGCGAAGAACTTTTAAGCGAAGGTTTGGATCTATTAAATACTTACGAGAAGGATATCGTCCCCCAGCTGCATTGCGAAAATCCCCATGACCTTATGAGAACCCATGAGGTACTGGATATTCTGGAAGTGGCGAAAATGATCCTGGAAGCCTGCCGTATGCGGAAGTCCAGTTCAAAGCCCTTATCTTTCATGCGAAGCGATTATCCGGAAATGGATCCGAAGGAGGATCAGAAGTACATCACCATCCGTCAGGTGGATGGCAAGGCCGTAAGAGGCGAGATTCCTCATGACTATTTTGGAAATGTGGAAGAGATGTATGAAAAATATAACCAGGACTACATCAGGGAGGAGGCACCGAAATATTATGAGTGAAGGAACTGAACTTTATGCCAGTGTTATTCCCTGCAGTGCCCGCCCGATTAGCTACGATGACGAAAAATGTCTTGGATGCAATCGCTGTGCTATGGCCTGCCAGTTGGATGTACTGGTGCCCAATGCAGATGGCGGTCATCCGATTGTCATGTATCCGGGAGAATGTATGTACTGCGGTGCCTGTGTCATGGACTGCCCGGTGCCGGGAGCTATTCACCTTGAACATCCCCTTATGAACCGGACTAAGTTTGTGCCGGTGAGAAAGTGATCTCATCAGGAGTTTTATACAGCAGGGAAATACGGAGGATGCTTGAAAAGTCCTCTGAAAAATAACTTACTATAATAGAAAAGAGGGAGAAAGAAATGAGTCAAAACACCATTATTGTTATCTTCTGTGTGCTTTACTTCATTCTGATGATTGGCGTGGGCATTTATGCTGCAGCCAAAAACAAAAAAACGTCGGACTACCTGGTAGCCGGCCGAAACTTAAATGTGCCTATGACGTCACTGACGATGGCAGCTGTGCAGATCGGTGTCGGTATCGTTTTAAGTGGTGCGACAAATGGTTACAATCTTGGTATGTGGCCTGGCCTTTATTATTCCATCGGCTGCGGCGGCGGTCTGATCCTGGCCGGTGTGCTGGCCTGCAAGAAACTGAAAGCCAAAGAAAGCTATGTACCTATGGACTTCTTTGCACAAAGATATGGTGACAGCCGGGGTATCCGTTTCTGGGCATGGCTTTCCAATGTTCCCAGTCTTCTTGGTATTTTCATCGCTCAGATGCTTGCCTGCGGCAGCATCCTTTCCGGTTTTGGTGTGCCTTTCAAGGTAGGCGTCATTGTCACCGCTGTTGTTATCCTGATTTATTGCACCATCGGCGGTATGTGGGGCGTTGTTCTGACAGACGTGGTACAGACAACCATTATCATGATCGCAATTCCAATCCTTACCATTGCTGTTGCCATTAAATATACAGGTGATGGCGGTTCCATGGCAGCTGTATTCAATACACCTTTTATTCCGGATGGTATGCTGACAAGACTGATCTACCTGGTTCTTCCTTTCTTCCTGTCCATTTCAATGTCCTATGATGCTTACTCAAGAATTCAGTCAGCCAAGGATGTAAAGACAGCTCAGAAGGGTTGTATCTATGGTGGTATCATCGTTATCATTGTTGGTGCTATGTGTTCAGCCATCGGCGTTATGTCTGCCAGACTTTTCCCGGGTGTAGAGGATGGTATTTTTACCATTGCAACCATTAACGTTCTGCCTCCTGTTCTGGCCGGTATCGTTATAGCAGCCATACTTTCCGCTGCTATGTCCAGTGCTAACTGCGTTATTCTTTCATTGGGTTCTTCTTTCTCCAGAGATCTTTACAACAAGGTTCTTCATCCGGAAGTAGAAGATATGGATGCCCTGCCTCATTCCAAGAGAATTTCCCAGATCACGGTTCTGGTTGGTTCTATCGTAGGTATTTTCTTTGCCTTCCATATGACGGATATTTTGGATGCCATGATCATCTTCAATTATCCTTATATGGGGTCCCTCTTGATTCCGCTTCTTGGCGGACTTCTGTGGGATAAGGCCACACGCAAGGGCGCTTTTGCAGCCGCTTTAGTTGGTGGTGTGGTTGGTGTAATTTCCTTCCTCATCGGCATTCCGGTAGGACCTTTAAGCGGCCTTATGAATACAGATCTTTCACTGCTCATCGCTTATGCTTTTTCGTTTGTTGTTCTTGTTATTGTTAGTCTTACAGATAAAAAAGGACAGGAAGAAAATAAAGCCAGAAAAATGGCTAAGGCATGAAATTAATTAAAATTAAAATGTACGTATTGTAAGAGAACTGCAGCCTGGGGCTGCAGTTCTTTTATGTATGCCGTAAAAATACATGTTTAGATGAAAGATGATATAGAACAAGACACGGTGCTGCTTTTATATAAGCAAGTCCCCGGAGTGGATTACGAACATCCTTGACAAATCTATTACGGCATCATGAAGATTTCTTAAATATACATTTTTATGGTTGCCCCGAACATGTTTTCCTCGTATATTTATATATAGACTTTTTTAGGAAGTGTACCATGACAAGAAGCGAATTAATTGCAAAAAGAGAACAGAAAAGGAAACGCCAAAAGCAGAAGAGACTTATGTTTGGAGGCGTTGGATCCATTATTATAATAGCCCTCGTGCTTATTATCTGGCTGATTGTAAAGCCAATGAGGGCAACAAAAGCAGACGATATAGACAGCTCATCAGAAAGTGCTGAGACGGAAGAATCAACGAATACAGACACGGCTACAGTGACGGAGATTACGTCGGAGGGCGGATCTGTCGGGTGGAATGTGGATGATACCGGATGGTGGTATATGACATCCGATGGACAGAAAGTAACCTCCGGATGGAAAACCATTGAAGATAATGTTTATTATTTTGATGAAAATGGATACATTCTTACCGGATGGAATTATGTAGACGGTGATAATTATGTCTGCTTCAGTGAAAGCGGTGTCTACCAGCCGGATGCGCAGGTAAAATATGTGGCTCTGACTTTCGATGATGGTCCATCCTGGGATACGGATTCCATTTTGGATACCTTGGAGGCTTATCATGCCAAAGCAACTTTCTTCGTAGTCGGAAATATGGCCGAGACTGATGATACATGCCGCAATGCTTTAAAGAGAGAGTACTCAGATGGCATGGCCATCGGTTCCCATACCTGGGACCACACCACCCTTCTTGGAGCATCGGCCGCAACCATTCAGAATGTTATGCAGAAAAATGACGATTATCTCCAGAGTATGATCGGCTATACACCGGAACTGATGCGGCCTACAGGAGGCGGTATCGATGATACGGTTCGATCAACTGTAACGAAACCCATGATCCTATGGGATGTAGATACTCTGGACTGGTCCACCAAGGATCCCCAGCAGACTTATAATGCTGTGGTATCAGATGTTCAGGATGGTTCTATTGTGCTGATGCATGATATTTACATTCAGACAGCAGAAGCGGTAAAACTGATTGTGCCGTGGTTGTCACAAAACGGATATAAGATGGTAACGGTAGCGGAACTGGCAGCTCTTCGGGGCGTGACCCTTGAGGCCGGTCAGACCTATTCGCACTTCTATCCTTCGAATTAAAAGTGAAAAGGGCGAAAGCACAGATGATGTGCTTTCGTCTTTTTTGATGAAAGAACCTTCCTTTGCTCTGTGTATTAAAAC
>CAVDGK010000100.1:0-6700 GCA_963607995.1 Oscillospiraceae bacterium
CAAGCTTCAATACCGATCAGGTTAGCCGGGTTATGAAGAGGTCCAAGGTCGAAGTTGGAACGGATAACTTTCTTAACTTCATCCGTTACCAGGCAGGAATCTGTATATTCGATACCGCCATGGAGGACACGATGGCCGATAGCTGACAGCTCATCAAGGCTCTTAAGAACACCATGGTCTGCATCAAGAAGAGCAGCCATAACCAGTTCAACAGCTTCTTTATGGGACGGCATAGCTGTTTCCTGAATGAAATCATCTTTTCCCGGAACCTTATGAACCAGTCTGGAACCGGAGATGCCGATTCTTTCGCAAAGACCTTTTGCCAAAACTTCCTGGTTGTCCATATCGATGATCTGATATTTCAGTGAAGAGCTTCCTGCATTAATGACTAATACTTTCATGTTTTGTTCTCCTTTGAAAATAATGATGTCGGGTCAAAAGTATTTTTATTCTTTTGACCCAGTATCAACTAATCTTTACTGAGCATTCTGAGCCTGAACAGCTGTAATAGCAACGGTACCAACGATATCTTCAGCAAAGCAGCCTCTTGACAGATCGTTAACCGGAAGGCTTAAGCCCTGAAGAACCGGACCATAAGCACCAGCCTTTGCCAGTCTCTGAACCAGTTTATAGCCAATGTTGCCTGCTTCCAGTGACGGGAAGATCAGTGTGTTAGCCTGGCCAGCTACCGGGCTGCCCGGAGCTTTGGAAGCACCTGTCTTGGGATCAAGAGCAGCATCCAGCTGAAGTTCACCATCAACCAGCAGATCCGGATAATTTGCCTTAGCCAGTTCTGTTGCTTCCTGAACCTTTGTAACGCAGTCAGCTTTAGCACTGCCCTTTGATGAGAAGGAAAGCATAGCAACTTTAGCCTTAACGCCTACAAGGCTTTCGAAGGATTCAGCTGAAACAGCAGCACATTCTGCCATCTGCTCTTTGGTCATTTCCGGATTAACAGCGCAATCAGCGAAAACAAAGAGACCATTTTCACCATATTCACAGTTTGGAACTTCCATAAGGAAGAAACCTGAAACACTGCTGATGCCCGGTTTTGTCTTCAGAAGCTGAAGAGCCGGACGAATTGTGTTGGCAGTTGAATGGCAGGCACCTGAAACAGCGCCATCTGCATCACCACACTTGCACATCAGGCAGGCATAGTACATATAATCTTTTTCCATCTGCTCTTTGGCAATTTCCGGTGTAACACCTTTCTTGCCGCGGAGTTCTACAAACTTATCGATGTATTTCTGTTTGTTAGGATCGTTGAAAGGATCGACGATCGTTGCACCGCTGATATCGTAACCTTTGCTTCCCTTTTCGATTTCTTCCGGAGTGCCGATGATGATCAGGTTGGCAATGCCTTCCTTGAGGATCTTTTCAGCTGCAGCATAGGTTCTTTCGTCCATTGATTCCGGTAATACAATGGTCTTCTTGTCAGCTTTTGCTTTTTCAAAAATTTTGTCGATAAATGCCATGATTTTTATATCCTTTCTTAAAGTTTTAAGAGTATGCACTGCATAACACCACGTTTTTGGGTTTCTACCCATAACTAAAGCTATTATACTCTTTGTCAAAACCTTGAACAAGGGAGTTTGTGTTTTTTAATATGCACATACAGTATCTGAAACAGCCAAATTGAACAGCATGGTTCTGTTACATCAAAATATGCTATACTACGTTGAGAAAATTTTTACGGAGTGACAAGTATGCGGATTGCTGCCATCATAGCTGAATATAATCCTTTTCATAATGGTCATGCCTATCTGGCAGAGAAAGTTCGTCAGGAAACGAAGGCCGATTATGTCATAGCTCTGATGAGCGGAGATTACGTCCAGAGAGGAACCCCTGCCGCCCTCGACCGCTATACACGAGCCAAAATGGCTCTTACTTCCGGCATCGACCTTGTCATCTCCTACCCAACCCGTTTTGCAGCCTCTTCGGCGGAATCTTTTGCCGAAAATGCCATCCGCCTTCTTAATGGCCTTGGCTGCATCGATATATTATCTTTCGGTTCTGAATGCGGCGATCTTCTCCGCCTTCAGGAAACTGCCGGCCTGCTTCTTAATGAAAGCAGTGATTTTCAGGCAAAAATTAAAGAAAATCTAAAGAAAGGTCTTTCCTATCCCACTGCCCGAGCCAGGGCTCTTGAAAAAAATGAAGACCTTCTTTCTTCTCCCAATAACATTCTGGCTATCGAATATCTAAAAGCGCTAAAAAAAACCAATTCATCCATGAAACCTTTCACCATTGCCCGGAAGGGAGCCGGCTATCATAACGAATCTTTGAATGATACGCTTTCTTCGGCCTCTGCCCTTCGGCTTATCATGGAAAATATTTCTATAGGTGATTCGTATGGGATGCTTGGCAAAGCTATTCCGGAAAACGCTTTATCAGTTCTGAAAAATCACTTAAGTCTCTATCCGGTTATAACCGAAGATGATCTGACACTCTTTCTGGGTGAACGGCTTTGCACATGCCGGAATGTAAAAGATCTTACAGCATACCGGGATATAAATGAGGACATCGCCGGCAGTATCTTAAATAAAGAAAATAATTTCAAAAGCTTTTCATCTTTTGCAGAAATGCTTAAGTCAAAAACTTTTACAAGAACCCGGCTCAACCGTGCCCTTCTGGAGCTTGCCCTTGACCTGAAAGACTATAAAAATTTAAATAATGGTCTCTTTGCCCATGTACTTGGTTTTCGAAAGGATGCTCATGATTTGCCCGGTCTTATAAAAGATAAGGCAACACTTCCTGTTTTGCTTCGAGTCGCAAAAGAAGCCTCAGATCTGTCCGGTCCGGCCGCCGACTTATTTGAAGAGGAAATGCGCGTTTCTTCTCTTTACGAGCTCCTTCTTTCTCAAAAAAGCGAACAGCCCATCAGACCGGAACTTTCAAGAGGCCTTATAACAATCTGAAAAAACTGGCAGTCTTCCCAGACGATTACTAAATAACATCTCAAAAATCTCATAATCAGCGAGGATATTTCTTTGAAAATACTTTTATGTGCTGTTAATGCCAAATATATTCATTCTAACCCGGGAATCATTGATCTGAAAACTTATGCCCAAGTCCAGACACGAAAAGCCGATACAGAAATTGAAACAGCAGCCTACACCATCAATCAATTAAGAGAGGATATTTTGAAGGACATCTATCTGCGCAAACCGGACGTCCTTATATTTTCCTGTTACATCTGGAATATTTCCATGATTCGCATGATTGCTTCTGACTTCCACAATCTCCTGCCTTCCGTCCCGATCTGGGCCGGAGGACCGGAGGTTTCTTACGAATGTGAAAAAACTCTCGAGAAAAACCCCTGGCTTTTTGGCATTATGGCTGGTGAAGGCGAAATCATCTTCCATCTTCTGGTCTCCCATTATGAAGGACTTCAGCCTATCGAAAGCATTCCACAGCTCATCTATCGCAGGGAAGGTAAAATTATTTCCCAATACGGAAATCCACCTGCCTTTTCATTATCTGACCTTCCGTCACCTGCTAGCCAGATTCATCCGGAAGACCACAAAATTTATTATTACGAAAGCAGCCGCGGTTGTCCTTTCAGCTGCAGTTACTGTCTTTCCTCTGTAGATAAGCATCTGCGCTTTCGGGATATCGAGCTTGTCAAAAAAGACCTTGACACTTTCCTATCTGCCCGCATTCCTCAGGTTAAATTCATCGACAGAACCTTCAACTGTCGCCGAGAGCATGCTCTTGCCATCTGGCACTATATTGCGAAACACGATAATGGCGTAACCAATTTTCATTTTGAAATAGCGGCCGATCTTCTGGACGATGAAATGCTCGATCTTTTTTCGCAAATGCGTCCCGGTCTGATTCAGCTGGAAATTGGTGTCCAGACAACAAATCCTCAAACCATGAAAGCCATTCACCGTCACGCTGAATTCACAAAAATTGCCAAAAATGTACTGTGCATCCACACTTTTCGAAATATACACCAGCATCTTGATCTGATTGCCGGACTTCCATTCGAAGATTATGAAAGTTTTGGTCATTCCTTTGATGATGTCTTTTCCTTAAAGCCCGACCAGCTTCAGCTTGGCTTTCTGAAGGTGCTCAAAGGTTCTTTTATGTATGATCACAAGGACGAATATGATCTTGTCTATTCATCAGAACCGCCCTATGAAGTCCTTAAAACAAAATGGATTTCCTATGAGGATATTTTAAAATTAAAAGGAATTGAAGATGCAGTAGAGCGATATTATAACTCTCTGCAGTTTACAGCTTCCCTGCCCTGGATCATGAAGTTTTTTGATCGTCCCTTTGTTTTCTTTGAGGAGTTGGCATCTTACCTTGAAAATCTCCCGGAAGCTGGTAAAAACAGGCAGGTTCTTTACGAAAGACTTCTTGATTTTGCAAATAAAAAAAGGCCGGAAGCTACACATCTCTTGCGTCAGCTTCTGACCTTCGATATCTATTTAAGAGAATCAGCCAAGACACGGCCAGTTTTTGCTCAAGACCAGACACCTTACCATGAAGAGCTCTCTCTGGCTGCTCATGATTTATGGGAAAAATCAGGTACTTCCATAAGTTTCAAACAGTTTCTCCACGAAACTCACCAGGAAATGTTTAGCTTTGATCCTAAGGCTCTATTGGAAAAAGGCGAGGTTATTGAGGGCCACTTTATCTGTCACTTTGATTATCAAAACCGGGATCCTCTCAGCCGCAATGCCCATATTCATATACTTTATGGTGCTGACTCATCCGTTGTCTGAGCTGACAAATCTTCAGATAAGTTTTCCTGATTCAAAGTCACTTCTACAGAAGATTCTGAGGATTCTGTCCCCAGTATCTTCTTTCCTGTGCTGTTGCCGCTGTAAAAAAAACTGCCGGTTAAAACTGTACCTCCCAGCACCACAGCACCCAGTGTTGCATATTTTTTTATACGTGACGTTACACCTTTTTTGGTTACGGAGACAATTTCATCCGTCACTTCGGAATCACCTCTAAATTCCGTCACTGTCTTTTCATTAAATTCCGAAGGCAACTCCGCAAATTCCTCTGGTGGTGCATAAAATTCCTCTGCCAACTTAACCTCCATTTAAAAATATGCCTTATAGGGCAAATCCATCATTTACTTACAATGAACATCCATTTGCGGGAATGGTATTTCTACCCCGGCTTTCTTAATGGCCAGAAGCACTTCATGGTTAAGAAGCCGGTTGCCATCATAAATATCTACTTCCGCTACATCCACACAAAACTTAAGCACGATGGCAGACTCCGCCAGTTTATCAACCCCCAGATATACCGGTTCAGCTTTAAACACGCGGGCGTTTCTTTCATACATATCCCGTAAAATAGCCGGCATTTTTGCTTCCAGTGCTTCCAGGTCTGTATTATAGGATATACCGATGGAACAAACCGACACAGAAAAATGATCCGACCGATTCAGAATATTAGTCATATTCGAATTGTTAATAATCTTAATATTGCCGCCAACATCCTGGATAGCCGTTGTCCGAATACCGATAGACTTAACCTCTCCTCTGAAATTGTTGACCTCCACAATGTCTCCAACATTATACTGATTTTCAAAAATCATAAAAACACCGCTGATCACGTCAGCGATGAGACTCTCGGCCCCAAGACCAATGACAATAGACAAAACCCCCACCGTACCGGCTACCGTTGTAATAGGCACGCCTATGATTGTCAGTCCCCAGCAGATGATAACCAGGGCTGAAATGTATTTAATAACCGAACTGACAAGAGAAATCATGGTGGAGGCCCGGTTATTCAAAGGTTTAAGAATTCCGATAAGGAAGAGGGCCAGCGTCGATACGATCAGTACAAAGACAACCATGATGATCAGCTGAAATATCGTATTGTAACTAATTTTAATCCCGGAAAACATTTCCGGAATCGATTTGAACAGGCCACCTGAAACGCCACCATAAAGAAGTCCGGCCAGTATCACGATCAATATAATCAGATAAAATACACGACGTTTGTTAATATGCAACAAATCTTCCTCCGTCTATAATGGCCTGCCTTAAATGGCAGGCCTTTCAAAAATTCTATTAATTTTTAAAGCTGTGGATAGGTGCCGGGATACGACCCTTACGACTGACAAGAGCTTCGCAGCTATAAGGATTAACCGGCATAACCGGTGCCCTTCCAAGAAGACCGCCAAATTCTACCATATCCCCTGCTTTTGTTCCCTTAGCCGGAATCAGACGGCAGGCTGTGGTTTTCTGGTTGACCATACCGATAGCCATTTCATCAGCAATGATGCCGGAAATGGTAGAAGCACTGGTATCTCCGGGAATAGCGATCATATCAAGACCAACAGAGCAGACACAAGTCATGGCTTCCAGTTTTTCCATCGTCAAGGCACCCATAGCAGCTGCATCAATCATTCCCTGATCTTCACTTACCGGAATAAAGGCACCTGAAAGACCGCCTACATAGGAAGATGCCATGACGCCGCCTTTTTTAACCTGATCATTAAGAAGGGCAAGAGCTGCTGTCGTTCCGGGAGCACCGGCCTGTTCCACACCGATTTCCTTTAAAATATCGGCAACAGAATCACCGATAGCCGGTGTAGGTGCCAGGGAAAGATCCACGATACCAAAAGGAACATTCAGCTTCTTTGAAGCTTCCTGGGCAACCAGCTGGCCGACGCGGGTAATCTTGAAAGCTGTCTTTTTGATAGTTTCGCATAAAATCTCAAAAC
>CAVDGK010000101.1:0-6590 GCA_963607995.1 Oscillospiraceae bacterium
GCCCCGTCTGTCTTTTCCTACAGGATACTGGGATTTATTGCGATAACGGAAGGGCTCTTCCATGCCTAATACGTCATTCACTTCTACATCAAGGCCACCAATGCGTTTCAAGTCATTTTGAACCAAGGACTTCTTAAAACGAAGCTGGGCCTCATAGCTTAGATTCTGCAGTGTGCAGCCACCGCATTTTGTACTAACAGGGCAAAGAGGTTTCACCCTATCCGGAGAAAAAACAAGAAGCTTCTTTACCTCACCATAACCATAGCTTTTCTTCATATGGATGATTCTCACCTGGGCTTCATCCCCGATCAGTGCCCCCGCAACAAAGAGGGTATAGCCATCTGCATGACCAATACCCTCTCCATTTGTACTCATATCTGTTATTTTTAATTCAACCAGGTCGCCGCATTTCACGTCAGCTTAATCTCCCTCTATACTTCCGTTCTTCTCAGATTACTTTCAAATAATTTATTGTAACCAATCCACGCGTCGTTGGTTCCATTATTTTTAAATATTTCCGTAAAGGTCTCCAGCTTGGCATCCAGATTGTCTGCCAGGTTAAGTGCCACGGCTTCCATAAGGGCCGGTTTCTTAGGTGAACCATACTCATATTCACCATGATGAGCCAGAATGCAATGCTTCACTTCTTTTTCCAATTCTTCCGGAAAATTAGGAATTTCCCTGCAGCGGTCATGAATCATCTCAGCTCCGATCATGATATGTCCCAAAAGCTGACCGTCATCCGTATAATCATTTTTAGGGAAAAGTGAAAGTTCCTTGGTTTTGCCAATATCATGCAGCATGGCCGTGGTGATGAGAAGATCCCGGTTCAGCATAGGATAGCACTTGGCAAAATAGTCGCAATGCTTTGTTACTGACAGAGTATGTTCCAAAAGACCGCCTACAAAGCCATGGTGAATGCTCTTAGCAGCGGAATGGCTGCGGAAAGAATCCACAAATTCCTTATCTGCTACAAAGAAACTGTCCAGCAAAGCCTTTAAATATTCATTTTTCACACTGTCCTTTAAAGCACAGAGTTCATTAAACATGACAGTGGTATTTTTCTCTGTTACCGGCACATAATCCGCCGGAATATAATCTCCTTCTTCTGCTTTACGGACCTGCTTTAAAGATGCCTGAAGCTGGCCATTAAATGACGTGACCATGCCGGAAACATAGATATAATCCATCGCTTCAAATTCAGCAATGCCGGCTGAATTAGGATCCCAGATCTTGGCATCAATGGTGCCGGTACGATCCTGCAGAACAACATTTTCATAATCCTTGCCATTTTTCGTAACGGCCCTTGATTTTGACTTGCACAGATAAACATCCTGAATGTGCTGACCGTCATGAAGTGTATTGATATATTTCATATAAATCCTTTCTAAACAGCCTTATCTGGCTGCCACTGTAATCGTTACATCTACCGGAACATAGCCTTCCGTTCCGGCTCTTTGAATGGTGAGGGTAAGATTCTCCCCATTTTTCCGACTCATCAAAATGCGATGATATGCCTCCATATTCACCACCGAATCTCCATCAATAGCCGTAACAATATCTCCCGGCTGAAGACCTGCGGTATAAGCCGGTGAATTTTCATCAACGGCTGTGACATAGACGCCTACCGGAATATCCAGCTCATTGGAAAGCTGTTCCGTAATATTATCGCCCTTTATACCAATATAGCCAATTTCATCATCATTTGAAAGTTTTGTTATAATGGTTTTTATGGGCGAAATGGCTAAAGCTTTGATAATAGACTCACCATCTTCATTTAATTTTGAGGAAATAATACCAATGACCTTGCCATCCAGATCCAGAAGCACACCGCTTCCCCCATGGCCATACATGTTTGTGAGGATTTCTGTATACAATCCGTCCGAAACGCTGACGTCTTTGGAAATCGTGGTAATCTCCCCAAATTCAATGGAACCGCTGTATCCCGCAGGAGATCCTATTGCAATGACCGGTTCACCGGTGCTTATATTAACGGAATTTCCCAGCTCCGCAACACTATAATTTGCCTGGGTTTCTTCCTTGATATCATCTTTTGAAACAATAATGGTAGCAAGACCTGATGTCATATCCGACTTGCGAAACTGAGCGGTGCAGATGGTTTCATCACAAAATGTAACTGTCAGCTGCCCCTCACCCTCTGCCAGAGATGTGGTGGTCAGGATAATCAGATTGCTGCCGCTATCGGCAACGATAACGCCGCTGCCGCTTACCGCGCTTTCATTCACCGAATCAAACCAGTCTTCCGTACTTGAAACCCGCCTTACCGTCACCATGGCGCAGGAAGGTTCCTCAGCAACCTCCTTCATAGCTTCTCGCAGAAGCAGAAAATCATTGATCTGCTGATCCGCCTTCTCTTCCGTTGTTTCTTCCTTGCTTTCTTTCTGGGATTCTTCAGAAGCTGTAGGCATCACTGTGGGTGTGACCCCCGGTGTTATCTCCGCCGATGAACTTTCATCATCAAAATGAACTTCTGCTTCCTTATTGCCGGCACCTCCATTGACAGCCTTAAAAACAAAGCCTGCAATAAGGCCGAAAATGGCACCGCCTACGATCACGGCAGCCGTCCAGGCCATGATATATTTTTTTCTTCTGGGGCTTTTCTTTACTTTTTCCTGAATGAACGCATAAGGCTCTTCAAGTGGATGTTCCGGAAGAGTTTCCGGCTCCGTTTCAGACTTAATTTCATCTTCTCTTTTATTGTCTTCAGCCATCTGTTACCTCGTTATGTTATCCACTGGGGTCAATAGCACTTTTGCAGACAGTATAGTAACCGAATATGAACTGGATATGACTTTTTCAGGCAATTCCATAGATAATATAGCCATCTATCCTTGCAATTTCCCAAGCTCCCGCCTCAAGAAGACCTTTGTGATAACGGTTATCTTCATTAAAGATAATATAATTGCAGCCATCCTCGAGGCACGTTTTGATAAGGGTCTTAGCTGTGGTCTCCTCAGAGCGAACGACATCGTAGATGTCACTCTTTTCATTTTGTTCTGTCACATTCCGGCCGTAGGACATTTTTATATTGCCATCATACTGGCGGATATACGGCACCAATCCATTGTCAAAAACCCCTTTTATGAATGTTTTGTTATTTTCCGCAGCATCCTCTTCCAGGACAGCACTGACGTCGATGGCTGCCTGAGGAATGTGGGCTGTATTTTCGGAGGCAGCATAAATATCATCCCTATACATATTCTGTCCGGAAATCATGATCAGTACCCCGCAGCCAAGAACTGCCGCTGCCTTTGTCAAATTCCCTTTAGCCTCTCCTACTCCCAGAGTACAGATGTAGGCAATAAGCAGGGTTACAGGGAAAAGCCAGAACATTCTCCAGTATACATCTTTCCCAATTCCAAATTTTGTGATCACATAAGCCGACAGTGGACAGACATAGATGACAAGTGCCCCGAGAGAATAAAAGATCAGATAGTAATCCGTTTTATTTTTTTTCCTGGACCAGATGATAAACAGAAAGATAAGAGCTGTCAGAAAAAGGATAATATGAGCTCCTGTTCCTTCATATTTCTCATAATGCTCTCGCACTAAGTTCAGCATTTCCAATATCTTTTCCATTGACACTCCTTATTTCATAATAAGATAGCCGGCCATGCAGATCAGATTGCAGATGCAGCTGAGTAAATATCCAAGAAGCGGTGTTACTCGCTTCTTTTCAAAAGTATAGATCAGGAAGCATATGCCCAGCATGATAGCACCCAGCATAATGCCCATTTGGGAAACCATGCTGCAGGCCGTCATCATAACAAAGAACCAGATATAATTCTTTAACTCAAACTTTCTTTTGAGAAGATAAACAGCATAATAGAGCACTGCAGGCAAAAGGATACCGGCTAAAACGGCTTTTCCCTGCCAGATACGTGTCAGGAGAAATCTTCCCTGACTAAATACCGAATACCCCGAAAAACTGAAAATGAGAAAGACAAAGAAAAGCCCAAGGCCAGGACTTAGATTTTCCTTCTTTCTTTGCAGCATCCTAAACCAGAGATAATAAACCATATAAGCAAGTGGTATCAAAGCCAGTGGGAATATGACATGAGCCATTACTGCCGGCTTAATATCTGTCACCTCGGAAACCACCGCATTCCAGCTCATAAAAGGTGAAAAGACATAGCGCTTTGGAAGCTTGTCGTAGAGCTCGCCGGTATAGGGATCATATTTCATAATAGTATCCGTCGTAACCGACGTTTCAGCCGATGCCACGTAAAAGGCATCATCATTATCAATATGAGTCTGAGTTGAAATGAAAATAGTCTGGACGACCACCATAGCCATTACAGCGATCAGCAGGGCATTTTTCCGAAAGTCTTTAAAAATGGCAAATGTGTTTTTGAGAATGGTAAAAGTATTTAATTTACACAGGATAAGGCTTAGGACCACAAGGACCGCCAAAACAGCTCCATAAATAATGAGCAGTAAATGGAGGGATATGGAAAGAAAAATTCCCGGCAGGGCAATGAGTTCAAAGAGAGCAAATTCAATAAAATAGCCGCTTACCATACGAAAGGCAAAGGAATCTTCCTTAGGCATAAAAAAAGTGGCCAGTCCGCCTACAAGATAAGGCAGGATTAAAAAAATCAAAATGCAGATCACGATCTGATTAATAATCATATAAATGTTCCTTCTGTCAGGTTATAAGTATATCAAGTATAACGAATTCTCTTTTTTGTGACAAGCCGCGGTATGGAAATCCCATGTCTTGGAAGTGGTTTTTCATCTTTAAATACCCCTCATTTTAGAGTAGAATAACAGCTATGAATGAGAAAGCATTAAAAACACTAGAATTTAACCGTATACGGGAAGCTTTGACGGCTCATGCCGGATCAAAGCCTGGCAAGGAGCTGTGCAGGCATATCGCTCCGCTTGCCGATTTAAATGAAATTGAAAAAAGACAGATTGAAACTCAGGATGCCTTATCCCGCCTCTTTAAGGGCGGCCGGATTTCCTTTGGCAGTACCCACGAGATCACAGGCTATTTAAAACGTCTGGAAATCGGTTCCGTTTTAGGCGCCGGTGAACTTTTAAAGATCGGGCATCTCCTAAAAAATGTATCTCTGGTAAAGGCCTACAGCCGGGATAAACGAGAGGATGAGGAAGCAGATTCCCTGGATCCTCTCTTCGACTCTCTGGATAGCATCCGACCTCTTTCCGATGCCATTGAACGGGCCATTATTTCCGAAGAAGAAATCAGTGACCAGGCTTCAGCCAATCTTGCCCGCATCCGCCGGCAGATTCGTGCCTCCGGTGATCGGATCCGCAATGAACTGCAGCGGCTTATTAATTCACCGGTACGGGACTATCTGCAGGATGCCCTTATTACTACACGGGACGGCCGCTACTGTATTCCTGTCAAAAATGGAAACCAGGGCCATGTCCCCGGCATTGTTCATGACACTTCGTCCACCGGCAGTACTCTTTTCATAGAACCGGCCTCTGTGGTTAAGCTTAATAATGAAGTGCGGGAACTGGAAAATGAAGAAGCACGGGAAATTGCCGCCATCTTAAAGGCACTTTCTGAGCAGGCTTCTGAACATACGGGACAGCTGGCCCTTAATTACAGAACCATGGTGGAACTGGATTTCATTTTCGCCCGGGCTTCCTACGCCATGGAACTAAATGCTACCCGCCCCATTTTCAATGATAATGGTTACATCGACCTCAGAAAGGCGCGTCACCCCCTCATTGACAAAAAAGTCATTGTTCCGGTTGACATAACCCTTGGCGGACATTTTGATATGCTTATTATCACCGGTCCCAATACAGGCGGTAAAACGGTTTCTCTAAAAACCACAGGTCTGCTTCTGGCTATGGGACTTTCCGGCCTTCATATTCCGGCAGCGGATCGAAGCCGTCTGGGGTTTTTCAAGGAAATCTATGCGGATATTGGTGATGAACAATCTATCGAGCAGTCTCTCTCCACCTTCTCGGCCCATATGAAAAACGAAGTGGAATTCCTCAAAAAGGCAGATAAAAGCTCTCTGGTTCTTTTTGATGAATTGGGTGCCGGTACAGATCCGACGGAAGGTGCGGCTTTGGCCATTGCCATTTTGTCCCATCTTCACAAACAGCATATCCGTACCATTGCCACCACCCATTACAGTGAGCTTAAAATGTATGCCCTTCGTACACCAGGTGTGGTCAATGGTGCCTGCGAGTTCAATGTAGAAACTCTTTCACCGACTTACCGACTTCTGATCGGTGTTCCGGGAAAAAGTAATGCTTTCGCTATTTCCAGAAAACTAGGACTGCCGGAAGACATTATCGATGAAGCCCGTCAGCAGCTTACGGACCAGGATGAATCCTTTGAGGATATTATCTCCAATCTGGAAGCCCAGCGAAAGGCTATTGAAAAAGACAGGCTTGCTATCGAAAAGAATCGTGAGGAGACGGAAAAGCTTCGGAAAAATCTGGAAGAACAGAAGAAAAATCTGGCTCTGCGACGGGACAAGCTCATAGCCCAGTCCACGGAGGAAGCCAGCCGCATTCTCCAGAAGGCAAAAGATTTTGCCGATCAGACCATCCGTTATTACAATAAGCACGGTGGTGCC
>CAVDGK010000102.1:0-6574 GCA_963607995.1 Oscillospiraceae bacterium
ATCTTGAGCAGTGGCGCATTATTACCAAAAGGAAAAAGGCCTCCATCGTCGTTCTGGATATGCCTCTTCTGGATACACGAAAAGAAAATGATCTCACTAGCACGCTGATTTCGGATATCGTCCTGCAACTCCTAAGCTATGTTGCCCAAACCGAAAGAGATTTTATTCGAAAACGTCAGGCTGAAGGAATCGCCGCTGCCAAAGCCCAGGGGATTCGCTTCGGCAGGCCGCAAAAAGAAAAACCGCCGGAATTTCCGACGGTTTTAAATTTATATAAGGAAGGTTTACTGACAAAGACGGCTGCCGCTGCCCGACTGAAAGTTTCCCGGGGAACCTTTCTCAAATGGGTGCAGGAAGAAGGGTTCTAGAACAAAGAGTTCCGCTTGCGACATATTTCATCTCACGCGAGTGCGGTCTGCACTCCGTTCCGGTCGGCGCTAAACTATCGTCCTCCGTACGATGAGCGCCCTCGCAGAGCGTTTTACTTTATAGGAGCGAAGTTTCCTATAAAGTAAGAAAGCCGTACCGGGATGTCTCTCTCTCAGAGCTCATCACGGTACGGCTTTGATAATTTATAACTCACAGGACGGGCCGGCGGACAAGAGAAACCGCCGGTCCTTTTACGTTTTCTTCAGACAGACACAGCGAGCCCGCCAATGGTCGCTCCGCCTTCCCAGTATCTCAAGTAAACGCTGGTACATTTCCTGTATGAGGCAAATTTTTTTCTGTCTTTTTCCACATCTCCATCAGCCAACGCCTTCCAAACGCTCATCACCAAGCGCAGGTTACCGGCTTTCAGCCTCTGGCTTCTGGCTCTTGAACTCAGCCTTTGTCCTTGCATTGCCAATTGCTCATTTTTTGTTAGTCATTTCTAGGTTTGTAATTAGTTTAATCTAACACAATTATTTTGCCAACACCTTATGTTCTAAAATCCTCACATTATAAAAAAACAGAGCAAAGCCAGTGTACACCTGCTAAGGAAGACCTTCGAGGAGGCCGGCCATCATCGCCGACTTCGGATCCATGCTGTAAATCCGTGCATCGGCACCCGCGGGTGCCAGCGTCATTTTTAGGTAAGAAAAGCCCTCCGCGGAAACAAATCCGTGGAGGGCTTTTCCGGCAGATGAAGTCATGAAAAGTCACATGACCACGCGGGCATGGCCACATAGCAGCTGCTCACGTCAATGGAATCAAAAGATTCGGCGGGGAATAAGCTTGTCAACATCACATTTTTCGTTGCGATACACACCCTGATAGTAGGGGAACTGAGCCACAACAGCACGAATACGCTTCTGCGGGTAACTGGGTGAACCCCAGAGGACATCCACTCTAGTGCCCTCAACAGCATAGCCCGGTTCAATCTTAGCCAACGATATCATCTTGTGTTCATAATAAGCATAGGTCTTGCCTGTTGCGACACCGATTTTCCTTTCTCCGTCAAGGACATAATCAGCACGAACCGCAAACATCTGGGACATATCGTCAAAGCCGGAAAAATATTCAATGGGATCGTACATAGGCGTGTCCGCACCCATGAACTGGGATTTGAAAATCTCAGCCACATCATCGGCATTCCATTCCAGGGTAACCATTTTATAAGGAGGGTTTTCCTTCAGCTTCAGCAAAGCCTCTTTACCGATAAAATCATGGTCGAAGTTCACCAGATATCCCCAGCCCACATCATATGGGGTACAATAGGCATTTTCCTTATCATCTGAGGCGGAACCAATCACGCTTTCATTGGGGTGTACCTGCTCGGCAAATTTGGCAAGACCTTCTCCTGACGTATAGTAGGGATAAATAAAGTGAACATTCTGATTGGGATAACCGGCAGGCGTATGGTTAATGGTACAATAGTTACGGAAGCCCTGCAGTCTTCCATCATTCTGAAACAGCAGTCCTCGAAGCACATCATAGACTTCCTCGACATCGGAACTGTTGCCATGAATCTCATAGGCGAGAGCACCGGACATACCGAGCCGATGGATCACAACCGGTTTCCCGGCGATGGAACGTTTGGTATTGTGGGCAAATTTAACATCGTGAAGATCACTCTGCGTTGCTTCTTCCAAAATCTCCAGCGACTTCGGTCCGTCAAGCTGGAAGAAAAACTCGTCGACTTTATATTCACCCTTCACATCCAAGCCGCAGGTCATAACATAATATTGGAGCACAGGCGCCATCCAGTAGGTGCGGAACAGATTGTCAGCCAGCTTCATAATGACACCATCGGCCAGCATCTGTCCCTTATCATTGCAGATCAGGGCATGTTTAGAATTGCCGACTTTCATCAGACGAAAATCCTTGTTGACGCACACCTTGTTGAACAGAATTTCCGCATCGGGTCCTGTCACATCGTAAATCGGTGTGGTGTTCAGTGCGGAACCGAGCCATGCACTGCGTCTGCAGGCCAGATATTCATCGCGTGGTCCGCTGAACTCATACGGAACAACTGCGGGGCCAAATTGAAGTTTGGTAATGCTTCCCTCATAAACTTTACTGTCAGGTTTGAACATTCTGTTGCCTCCTCCTGAAATAAATTATCATGCCGGCTTCGGCGGTACCATCAAATATAAAAGCCGGCTTCTCTGGTTTTTATTTTAACTTTTCCCTGAGAAAGCGCCATGTGAATTCCATGCAAAAGCAGGACTGTCTTTTCGTATGAATTAACCGAATATCATTGAGGCAGGCAGAATTCATTGTTATAATGTCTGTGCGGTGAGACGAACAGGAAACCGCGTAAGTCATGACACAGAAAAATACCGCTGCTGACAGGAATCTATCAGGAAAATGAAGCTGAATCTGGCTATTATTTCAGAATATCTGGAAAAACATATTGCGTACGCTCACGTATCAGAAAATCAGGATCTCACCATTTCAAAAGTCGGCCTATCCGGCTTCGACGATGAAGAGACTGTTTTTCTCGTAGAAAATGACCAATTCAGGAACCGGTCGATTTATCCCGAATACGGGTGCTTTGCCATTGTCGGAGAGAAACCGGATGTTACACTTCCGGAGGGATGTGAATACATTATCTTTCAAAACATGATCGATTATGGCACTGCTTTTGTTCTTTTGCAGGATGCCCTTCTCTATTTTCAGAATTGGGAAAAAACCATATACAAAGCCATGGCGGATCATCAGAAAATCGCCGAGGTTATAAAACTTTGCACCATTCCCCTGCGCAATCCGATTGCCTTGTTTGATCCTTCCTTTGTTCTGGTCGCAACCGGCGGGGCGTTCCAATCGGATGATCGGGATCAAACCTGGTCCCAGGTGATGAAACATGGCTATTTTCCCATAAGTGCCCATGAAAAAAACGGCGAAAACAGACTGTGGAGTTCTCAAAAGCCCATTTGTGTCAGAACTGAGGATACGGTCAAGGCCGCCGTCTGCCTGCGGTATCATGGAAAAATCATCGGATATCTTGGCAGCACGGAGGCCAACGTCCCTTTTACCGGCGGCCAGCTTTCTCTTTTGCATGGGATTCAGAAAATTCTGGAATCCGGCAGTTACCTGAGCACAGCCGCCTTATCACCGGAACGGAAGATCAGCACGCTGCTGACACGTCTTCTGCTGGGTTATCATGTTGAGAATAGTGTTGTGACGTATTACCTGAATTCCATATCCTGGTCCGGAAAACACAGATATGAATTGATGCTGGTGACAAACATAACCGGAACAGAGTTTCCGGAAGAGGAGCTGTCTCCCACCATGAGAACCCTGAAGGCGATTTTTCCGAATTCTCTGACGCTTTCCCTGGAAGAATGCATTGCCATCATTATTAAGGAAAATGCCCACGAGGATTCCGACCGCAGAAATCTCCCTCTCATGACCGTCTTGCAAAAAAGAAATCTTGCCGGCTTCAGAAGTATGACATTTTCCGATTTTTCTTATCTCAGACCTGCCTATCTGCAGTGCCGCATGCTGATTTCCCATATGCAGAATCAATGCCGGCCGCAGATCTATGCCTTTGAATCCTATTATCAGGACTGTGTTGTCTCGGCTTTAGCGGACAGCACCAGCATCCGGGCCTTGTGCGATCCCGGTATTCTGGCTATCAGTGTCCGGAAAAACGGACCGGATTTTATCCACAGTCTCCGTATTTACCTAATTCATGGGCAGAACTGCTCCGATGCGGCAAGGGAACTGAAGATTCATCGCAATACCCTCATTTATCGAATTGAACAAATTGAAAAGCTGCTGGGCGTGACTCTGCATGATGAAAGCGAAGAGAAACTCTTCCGGTTTTATATGACCTGTATTTTTCTCGAGAAAAAATTATTGTAGGGTAAAAAGTAAGCGTATCTACACTAACGCATCCATCAAAAAGAAGAACCCCTGAAAGACCTTATTTTTCGGGTTTTTCAGGGGTTTTGATATAATCCGGCAGGTACTTTGACCATGGGTTAGTAGGTTCCCCATATCCGGCTTCCTTCAGATTCCACTTCACAGTGGACACCCTTGCCTTCGGCTATATCCTTCCCACTACCGGGCGGATTCGGGACTTTCACCCGTTAGAAACGTGCGCCGCCAGGCGCACAAATAAAAAAAGGACAGTCCTTCTCGGGCTGTCCTTTTTGTGTTTACTTACACGTGTTTCATTTAATTGAAGAAATTGGTCAGGAAGCTGACAAACTGGCTCCAGACATCTGATATAACTTTCAGGATTCCATTTGTATCTTCACTGGTAATACCATACTCGGAAAGATCAAAATTCCCGCTTTTCAGTTTTTCATAAACCGAAGATGCCTGCTCCTCAAGATTTGATGTATCGATATTAAGGCTTGACAGCTTCTTACAGAGATTACGGATGGTGGCTACATCATCATCCGAAAGTGTAATATCCATCTGGGCTGCTACTTCACGGATAGCTGCATCAATATCATCATCCGAATCATAATTATGAGAGAGGATGATCTGCTTAACCGCTGCGATAAATTCAGCTGTCTTATCGGAATCGCCTGTACTTTCCGCAACCTCCGTTGTGGTTGTCAGTTCATCTGCCGCTGCATCAGCCAGCTCCGGCGTGATAACATTACCGGTCATGGAAGCATAAGCTTTCAGTACACCTACCAGAGCTGATGTCCCGGAAATAGCAGTAGGAGCCGCTACTACGATATCAGCATTTTCAACACCGGCGGTAGCCAGGGCATTTTCATACATAGAAGCGGTGCAATAAGTAATGTTGTGGGTTTCCACGGTAATGCCGCCTGAGAATTTCTTGGTTACCTTAGCTGAAGAAAGGGCCCGGGTACCGATAACGGATGAATCAATGTAGGAGTCAAGGTACTGATGCTCCTCGTCATTGGTAACTGTGATCAGTGTATCCTCATTCAGTTCGGATTCAGTAACTCCCAGAAGGTTTAAAACTGTTGTTTTGCTCTCTCCTGAAAGATCAGCACCAAGTGCTACATAAGTATCTGAGGCAGCCATAGCGGTTGCCGGTGCCATAAGCGCTGTCGCTGCGATAATGCAGCTCAGCAAAACGGCTATTTTCTTTTTCATTTTTTTCCTTTCTTTAACAAAAACATCATAATGAATACTGGCATTATACCGCAATTCACAATTTGTAATTCTAAAAGTTCTGTGAACGTGTCATCTTTACGCCATCATCTAAATACTTTAAACAATAGAATATACGCTCTACGAACATTTTATCGTCAAGAACTGCGAGAAACTCGTTTTGCGATTTTCTCAAGTTATCGTAAAATTCTCCAAATGCCCATACAAGCACGGCCGCCTACCTCATTGCTCGCTTAAATGATTCGACAGTTCTGCGAACTGCTCAAGGCTTAAAGTTTCGCCACGGGTTGTTTCCGGCAGACCCATAGCCGTAAGGGCTTTGCGAATATCATCCTTCGAGAAGCTAAGTCCTTCGAAATTCGCCACCCCATTAACCAAAGTTTTCCTTCTCTGGTTGAATACGCCACGAATAATCTTAAACATCTGCTCTTCATCGTCAACTTTCACCGGTGGCGTGGGGAAACGATCCAGGCGAATAACCGTGGATGATACTTTCGGCTGAGGTACAAAGCTTTCCGGACCTACCTCAAGAGCAATGGTAACGCTGGCATAATACTGCACCGCCAGGGAAATAGCTCCATACTGTTTACTTCCCGGTGCACTGCCAATGCGCTCTGCCACTTCCTTCTGAATCATAACCGTCACGGAATCAATGGGGCTGCCATTTTCGAAAAGCTTCATAATGATCGGCGTTGTAATGTAATAAGGAAGGTTTGCAATAACCTTAAGAGGACGTCCCTCGTTTTCTTCATTGGCAATAGATGCAATGTCCGTCTTTAAAATATCCTGATTAAGCACTTTGACATTATCCCACCCCTCCAGGGTATGGTCCAGAATAGGCAGTAGGGTCTTGTCAATTTCAACAGCAATAACTTTCCGGGCCCGTGATGCCAGATACTGAGTCAAGGATCCGATACCGGGACCGATTTCCAGCACAACATCATCTTCCGTCACACCGGAGGCATCTACGATACCTTCCAGCACATCTTCATCGATGAGGAAGTTCTGACCGAATTTTTTTCTGAATGAAAATTGAAATGTCCGAAGT
>CAVDGK010000103.1:0-6570 GCA_963607995.1 Oscillospiraceae bacterium
AAATGAAATGTATCAAAAAAAACGATAAGACGATATCTTATCGTTTTTTTATGTCATTTTTTTCGTAGATTTCAACCCTCTGCGAAAAACCCGAAAAAACATTGAAAAATGGAGGGTTTTAAGAAATAAAAAAAGACCGGACACAAAAATCGACTGCGAAGGTCAGTGTCCGGCAAAATGCAGTTTGCTCATTTCTATTCTTTTCAGTTCCATGGACGAATGAACATAACGATCCAGCGTAATGGTTGTGCTGGCATGTCCCAGAATTTCAGAAAGGGATTTGATTTCAAACCCTGCTTCCACAGCACGTGTAGCAAAAGTATGACGAAGTGTATGAAAATGAACGTTTTCCAAGCCACAAGCTTTTGTATATTTTTTTAATCGGTATTGCAGGGTTCGCGGCTCCATGCACTTTTGGGTTCCGGTTAAAACAAAAGCGGCCGGACTTTTGGGCTGCATTTTCCCACAAAGCCCGACCGCATCATCAGTCAGAGGAATTATTCTCATTGAAGTTCTGCTCTTTGGTACACCAGTCACAAGATGAGTGTGTGTTTCTTCATTACCATTTACATCACGAAGCCTTTGCATTGTGGCTGTGATATGGACCGTTCTATCTGGAGTGGAAATAGTCTTCCAGCGAAGGGCGCATAATTCTCCAATCCTCATTCCTGTAAATAAAGCAAGTAAAATGGCAAATTTGCAATCATCCATATCCTCCAGAAGATATTCTATCAATTTGTTTTGTTCAGCACATGACAAGACCCTTGCGTCCTTCTTTTCACATTTTAGAAAACCGATATCAAGTGCCGGAAATTCTCCCGGAAAGAACGATGCTGTATACTTAAAAATACTTTTCAGTATTACAAGGATATCCTGAACCGTTTTATTTGAAAGGCCTTTTTCTAATATCAGGTCGTTTTTAAAATGATCAACCAGGATTTTATCAAGATTTAACGGATCATAATGACCAAAATAAGGCTTAATATATTTATTCAAAACAGCCTGATATTTCACATAAGTCGATTCCCTGACATCTGTTTTTCTGGATTCCAGCCATTCATCACAATAAAATTCCAAACAATGTTTCCGACTGATGGTTGGTTCCGAAATCTTGCAGGCTATAATTCCTTTGGCTTTCGTCACTTTTTCTTTCGCCTCTTTATATGTCCTGCCATAACAAAATCCATATTTAGCCTTTCCGGAAGAATCGTATCTCTTGATATATCTTGCTTCCCAGCGTCCATCTTTACGTTTAAAAATATTTTCACCTCTTGACATAGTGATACCTCCTTTAATATTGAGCTACAAATAATGGTTTCTTAAGCTGATAATTTAAAACAGTTTTGTGACTGCTTTTTTGACTGTTCAGCATCTTAAAATAATTACTCTGACATCCTTTTTAAAGTAAAGAAGTGAGAAACTGCATGGTTTCTTTGCAATTAAACTGGTATTTAATATTGATTTTTTTCAGGTTATTGTGCCATAATGAAATGAATATATATAATTAAAGTATGTTCTTTAATTTTCGCAGAGGGTTGAACTTTGTGAAAAGGTCAGAGCTGAGGATGTTGAAGAATGTGCTTTTGAGGATGCAAAAAAAGTGAAGGTGATTTTGTGGCGGGGAAATACAAAAGAGAAGAATTAAAAGAAATGCTTCATCACTCAGCTTTTCATATTGTTGCAAATGATGGCATTGAAGGTCTGACGGTTCGAAAAGTTGTGAAAGGATGCGGGCTGTCCGATCCCTATATCTATCGTTGCTACAGCGATCTTGATGATTTAATGAGAACCGCATTTTTGGAAATCGATGAGGAAATAGCAAGGATCCTTCAACAAAAGATGGAGAAATGTCAGATAGATAGTCCGGAAAAGATAGAAAAAAGCTGCGATCTTCTCTGGAACGCATACTGGCAGTTTCTTCTTGAAGATCCGGATAAGACCATTTTTTACTGGCGTTTTTATCAGTCCGGATATTTTGATCAGGAAATTCAGGAAGAACGAAGGAAATGTTTCCGTTCATTTGTTGAATTCGTGCAAAAGGTGGCAGAAAAAATCCACCTGAATCAGCCAGCTGATAGGTTGACGACTGTTTTGTACATCAAGGACAGCACCTTGTCTATAGCGGTAAAGATCAACCAGGGCTGGGTGAAACGGGAGGATGTTTCGAAAGAAGCCGTCTATGGCTCTGTTTTTTCATACTTTATGCATCTGATGGGTATGGATATCTGGCAAGTCATCCGGCAGAAAGCATAGGAGCTGAAATTTCACAAATTGTTTTGTGATGGATGCAATGAAACAAGTAATCGTATGTGCCGGAGAGTGCGGGAATGTCCTGTGCTGCGGCAGAAAGGGAGGAAATAGGAATGCAATTATGGAATAAGAAAAATCGAGGAATCGGGAGTGCAATATGCTGTGTGCTGCTGGCTCTGACCATGCTTTTGGGGCCGGCTTTTACGGCTTTTGCTGAGGAAAACACAGATGGAACAGAAGATAGCAGCTGGACTGTTTCTCGTTCAAAAAAGGCTACAGAACTTGAAAAACAGAATGATGGAACTTACACGTCGAATGTGACACTGTCTCTTCCTAGTACAGAAGAGGTTTTGGAAAGCGATGTGGTCTTTGTTTTGGATGAATCTGATTGCGAAGAAGATGTCTATAAAGATATGTGGGAACTAATGCAGAGTCTAAATGAGGCTTGCAGCGAGAATCCGGGAGCAAAGCTCAATGTGGGTGTTGTATTTTTCCGTGGGTGCGCATCGACAGCCTACGAACTGCAGGAATATAACTTCGAAAATTATGAAATGTTTAAGAAAATCGTGGAAGATGCGAAAGAAAATATGATCTATAAGGGTTCTAATCTTCCGGCGGGGCTTTATGCAGCGAAGGAAATGCTGGATGCCAGTGATACGCCGAAGTCCAGACAACATATGATTCTTGTCAGTGATGGCAAGACCTATATTTATACGCATGATAAAGATCCAGAATCACATTATTCTCGCGCTACAGGAGGCAGTCATGGCGATGGTAATTATATAGAGTGGGAATTAAAATATGGTACCGCTACAGCTTTTCCGGCAAGCTTTGTAAACCAAGGTACTACGGAGGAATGGGAAAGCTTTTTGTCGGATATTGAGCAGAAGAGGGATGATTTTATTCAGTATGATCAGGAGTATATCCGTTCCTCTAAAGTTCCGACGGTTCCACTTGTAAAACCGGATCCGGAGGTGGACCGATCGAATTTTGTTATTAATGTGGAAGAATCCTTATATCAGTCTGCAAGTGCATATCAGGAGATTGTGGAGAGCGGTGTGAAGTGTTATGCGTATTATCCCTATAGTGACGGAGAAGTCTTCACCAGCTTTATGAAATATCTTGGCTCGCTCGGAGAAGGAAACGAGAATGATTTCGACTGGGTGACAAAGGATATCGTTTATCTGATGGACAAGGGTTCTACCGTTACGGACGTGATTGGACTTGGCACGGATGATCAGGGAAATGAATATAATTTTGATTTTGTTAATGATGCTTCTAAGCTGTCTTTAAAGGTGGGGGATGTATCTTATGCCTGCACCAAGATAGAAGACAATCATTATGGATTTGGTGAATATGATGAAGCAGCGGGATACTATCCATATGAGCTCGTTTATCATCCGGAAGGTTATCCTGAGTCAGATGGAGAACAGGAATATTTTGAATGGAAATTTAATGTAAAAGTTTCGAATTTTGAAAGAACAGAACTGACGTATCAGGTAAGTCTTACGAATCCGCAGACGACAGAAGGAACCTATACAGGACTTTTAACCAATCGAAGCGCAACTCTGTATGCAGTTGCTACTGACGGAAGAAAAACGAGTGTAGAGTTTGAGAAACCGGTGCTTTCCTATACAGTTCCAGGAACAACACCTTCTACGCCAGAGGAAGTGACTCCGCCTTCTACTTCTACGCCGGGGGCATCCAAGACACCAATAACGCCTACAGTTACTCAGAATGTCAATGAAAGTACAACACCAAGTCCTATTCCGGCAAATCAGACCGAAACTCAGACAACGACTAAAACAGCGGCCAAAACAGGTGATGAATCGAAGGTCACGCTTTATCTGATTCTTCTTTTATTAGCAGTTGGGGCTATGACTTATATAGGAAAAAAGAAAACACGCTAATGAAAAAAGTGCTTAAATAGCATTTTTGAACTGTAGAATTTTTTTAAAATAAGCTTGGCACTCTAATGTGGCATCTACAGAAGTTTCATACAGGCACATCCTTTTAAGATTTGTTTACAAAAAAACTGCAATCCGTTAAATGGCGGATTGCAGTTTTTTGATCATAAGGTTTTTATACGATTTAAGTATTAATGAACCTTGTCTTTTTTATTCCAAATTTACAGTCCAGTAAAGTTCAGTATCAGAATTACCGGTTTGGTCATCGTAAACCACAGTAACATTTTTGGCATCACCGACGATGAAACCTAGGGTAGCGGTGCAGGTGCCATCTTTGTCAACAGGGGATGCACTGGAGATGCCGGTTTCAGATGGATCGAAGTAGTAAATCTCGCAGGCTTCACCATCTTCGTTCAGTACCCGGAAGGAATATTGACCGATCAGCAGAGAGGAACTGTCGAGGTTTTTGTATGTATAGGTGATGGCCACGACACGATCGGCTTCCTGCATATCAGTGCGGGTATCAGTTAAGGCAACCTCATCCATAGAAAGTGTAAAACGAGGATCGGATT
This sequence comes from Oscillospiraceae bacterium, assembly GCA_963607995.1. Classification (GTDB taxonomy): domain Bacteria; phylum Bacillota; class Clostridia; order Lachnospirales; family Lachnospiraceae; genus Chordicoccus. The sequence continues at coordinate 4,730 of CAVDGK010000103.1, forward strand.
CCGATACGTTTATGGTTTCACCAATCTTGCCCTCGATGGCATCAGATGTAAGATCAACTACTGTTCCAGGAGCCGTGTTCAGACCTTCGGATTTTGTGGATTCTGTACCTTTTGCTTCTTCTGTAGACGGACCACTGATGTTGGGGTCGGCTGCTTCAACAGAGCTTTCAGCTTCGTTCTCTGAGCTGCTGTCATCGGTAGTCTCCTGGGAAGACTCACCGGAGTTTTCATTTTTATTTCCACATCCTGCAAAAGTAAATATAAGAGTTGCGCACAGGAAGGCACAAATGATTTTCTTTTTCATATTACATCCTTTCATTTCTCACAGAGAACCTTATAATGGAAGACGATCTCTATTACGTGGTAGTGTAACACAAAAAAAAGACACTAACTACCTTATCATAAAAAAATAAGGAAATTTTGACGTATTGATGCTTTTTTTGCTTGACGACAGAATGGATATCTGTTATTCTTTATGAGTTCGAAAACCAAGCAGAGTGTCCACTCTCACCCCGGCATTTGTTTTGTGACCGGGTGTTAATAAAGAGAAAACGTTAATCAATGTTTTCAGACATTTAGTGGACAGACATGCGACTGTCCTTTTTTTATTGTCCGGGGAGGTAGAAACATTAGCGAATTAATGATTAACGGTCAGATTCGAGACAGAGAAGTCCGTCTGATCGGAGCAGATGGCGAACAGCTTGGAATCATGTCAGCAAGAGAAGCTCAGGCAAAGGCTGACGAAGCCGGTCTTGATCTGGTTAAGATTGCACCGAAGGCACAGCCGCCGGTATGCAAGATCGTAGATTATGGCAAGTTCCGTTACGAGCAGGCAAGAAAAGAAAAAGAAGCCCGTAAGAAGCAGAAGGTCATTGAGGTCAAGGAAGTCAGAATGTCACCAAACATCGATACCAACGATCTGAATGTGAAAGTCGCTGCTGCGAGAAAGTTTCTCGAGAAGGGCAATAAAGTTAAAGTCAGCATCAGATTCCGTGGTCGTGAGATGGCACATACCCAGGCTTCAAAGGGTATGATGGATGATTTTGTGGAACAGCTTTCAGATGTTGCTGTAGTTGACAAAACACCGAAGATGGAAGGCCGTTTCATGGTTATGTTCCTGAGCGCAAAGAAGTAATCAATTATAGAGAGGAGTAAATACATTATGCCTAAGATGAAAACAAGACGGGCCGCCGCTAAGCGTTTTAAAATGACAGGTTCAGGCCAGTTAAAGAGAATGAAAGCTTACAAGAGCCACATCTTAACAAAGAAATCCCGTAAGACAAAGAGAAACCTGAGAAAGTCTGCGATCGCTGATCCGACAAACTCAAAGGTAATGAAGAAGATACTGCCGTATCTGTAAATTAGGGAAGGAGATTTAAGATGGCTAGAATTAAAGGTGGCGTTAATGCCAAAAAGAAACATAACAGAGTTTTAAAGCTGGCTAAAGGTTATTATGGTGCCAGATCAAAACAGTATAGAATTGCTAAGCAGTCCGTTATGCGTGCTCTTACTTCTCAGTTTGCAGGACGTAAGCAGAGAAAGAGAGATTTCAGAAAGCTCTGGATCGCACGTATCAATGCTGCAGCACGTATCAATGGTATCTCTTACAGCCAGCTGATGCATGGTCTTAAGCTTGCTGAGATCGATATCAACAGAAAGATGCTTGCTGAGATGGCAGTTAATGATAAAGAAGGCTTTGCAGCTCTTGCAGAAATCGCAAAAGCTAAGCTTGCTTAAAAACATGGATTTGTAAAAGGTATTCACGTAAGTGAATGCCTTTTTTTATTTTATAGGAAATTGCGTTGCAATTCCTATAAAGTTAAAAGCCCTCCGGGGAGGAT
>CAVDGK010000104.1:0-6558 GCA_963607995.1 Oscillospiraceae bacterium
TCTGACAGAAGAATTCCCAATGCAATTGGCAGATCGAAACGGCTTCCTTCTTTTCTGATATCTGCCGGTGAGATATTGATGGTAATGCGTTTCGGTGGCAGAGCTATTCCTTCATTTTTAAGAGCCGTTCTGACACGGTCCTGGGCCTCCCTTACCTGAGGTCCCAAGGACCCCACCATGGTAAACATAGGGAGCCCGTCACTGACATCCGTCTCCACATATACCGGCACAGCCTCCAGACCTATAAGGGAAGCTGATAGTACTTTGTTGAACATATTTTCTCCATTCGTATCTTTTACTTAATTTCAAAAAACTATACTTTTGTTACTGACAACATTATTAAACAACCCTTTATGGATTTGATACTAAAAAAAGCACCCCGCCTTCAAAAAGGCAGAATGCTTATACTTTTAATATCACTTTTTTATTTTTCTCGTCTCCGGATAATGTCACCCTTTTCAGGACGACCTTCATTTAAGAAATCCAGATACACCTCAACTCTCTCTTTCGGATGAGGTGCGCTCTCTACGTCGATTCCTTCATGATTTACGATGCGGCGGACACAAGCCTTCACGTCCCTTCCGTCCGGCTTCATAAACTCAATAGTTTCTCCCACAGAGAATTTATTTTTCTGGCTCAGAACGATGCTCTCATCGCCGGCCTCCTCAGCAAAACCAAGGTAGGTTGACCCCTTAAGATAGGTATTGGAGCCGTAAATCTGAGCCTCTTCACTGGGTTTTCCATAGAAAAATCCTGTGGTGAAATCACGATAAGTACAGTCAGAAATCTGAGCTCTGTACCAGTCGAGATTTGCTTCATATTTGGCCGGATCCTCTTCAAAATCCTTCATGGCCCGGCTGTAAGTACGAGCAGCCGAAGCTACATAAAGTGCCGTCTTCATACGGCCCTCGATCTTGAAACTGTCGATGCCGGCCTGATAAAGATCCGGCAGATGATCCACCATGCACAGATCCTTTGAATTGAATATGAAGGTTCCTCTCTCATTCTCTTCAATAGGAAGATATTCCCCCGGCCGGGACATTTCCATGACAGCATATTGCCAGCGACAGGGATGAGTGCAGGCACCATGATTGGCATCCCGACCTGTAAAATAGTTGCTCAAAAGGCACCGTCCGGAATAAGAAATACACATAGCCCCATGAATAAAGGCTTCGATTTCAAGATTCGGATTTACCTTTGCCCGGATATCCTCAATTTCATGCAAAGAAAGTTCCCGGGCCATAACCACACGGGAAGCCCCCATATCATACCAGAAATTGCAGGTTTCATAATTTGTATTATTTGCCTGGGTACTGATATGGATTTCAAGATTGGGGCAATGCTTCTTTGCCAGTCTGAACATGCCCGGGTCCGCGATAAGCACGGCATCCGGCTTAAGCTCAGAAAGCTCTTCAAAATAGCGCTCTGCTCCGCCAAGATCCGCATTGTGGGCCAGAATATTAGCTGTTACGTGGACACGAACGCCATTTTCATGGGCATAGGCGATAGCCTCGGCCATATCATCATGATTAAAATTGGTGGCTTTGGCTCTTAAACTGAAAGCCTCACCACCGATATAGATTGCATCCGCTCCATAACGGACGGCAACTTTAAAAACCTCCGGCGAATTAGCCGGAATCAGAAGTTCAGGGTGTTTCATATTCTACCTGCTGTCATTGTCCGGGGACTCCCGGCAATCAATTTATTTTTTTACACTTAGTGCCATGCCATCTCCATCTGAAAGAATGGATGTTATAAGTTCATCATCATGAGTCAATTCATAAAGATAGGAGCGCATCCGTTTATAAATGGTGCGGTTCCGCCTCTCCACAGCATAATGGGACTCAAGGATGTCCCCTTCCTGAAGAATATTATCGGAAAGAAGAAGACTTCCTGTTTTAAGAAGCCGTTTGATTTCCGGCAGCCAGACAATGTACTGGCCCTTGGCTGCATCCATGAAAATAAGATCAAAGTGCCCTTTAAGGGAAGGTAAGATTTCATCGGCATCCCCCATTAAAAGAGTAATGCTTCCCTTATTTTCCGGAGAATTCCAGCGCCGAACCTGAGCTATCGCCCCTTTAGCACCTGCTTCTTCCGACTCAGCTGCCTTGTCAGCACCAGCTCTTGCCGATACTTCTAAGCCATCCTTACCAGCCTTTTCCGACTTATTTTCTGAAAGTGCAAAAAGTTCATCCAGTGCACTATCTTCCTGTTCCATCAAAACCTTTGAAAAATTAAAAGCGGCTTCTTCCCCTCTCTTTTCATCTCTTTCAATGGTAATGATCTCAGCATCAGGGCATACTTCCTGCATAATGAGAGCCGAATACCCTACGGCACAGCCCACTTCAAGGATGCGGGATGGACGAAGGGCAGCCACCAGCATTCTCATGAAATTCCTTGTAGCCGGCCGGATAATAGGGACATTATCTTCCCGGGCCTTCTTTTCTATTTTCTTTAAATAATCCGGAATGCCGCTGCCATCATCCAGGGATTCCAGATAAACCTTAATTCTTTCCGGATCCACTCTCATCCTCCTCCAGAGCCATGATGGCCATCATCTGGGTCGGGGTTTCCGACGTATTTAAGGTATAGGTTCCCGGCTTTATCTCATCATGATAGGCTGAAAGCCTCTCCTGGGCCATAAAGATCCATTCATTTTCAATGAGGCCGGCCTTTTTCAATATATGTCCCACCGACAAAGCCGATGAATCCGCCGGAATCGTCACCGTCACGTCCTCCCCCGGCTCCTCTGCCATAGCCTGCTCGTTAAAGACATTGTAACCAAAGACATAGGAAATCCGTGCCAGTCCAATAAAGACTACCACCACCAGTACGATCATCAGGATGGAAATCATATTTTCAAATCCTGACACTGTCCGCTTATATTTCCTGTTTTTATCTGTTGTCTTAGCCATTTTCCGTCTTTCCGGGATAATACATATCAGCTGCCAGAACCGTCATGCTGCAATAAGCCCGAAGCCTCTTTTCAAGCCTGGCCTCCGCTCTTAAATAATTTTTCACCTCCGGCATGGAAAGAATATCTTCATATTTTTCCCTCAAATACCTGGAAGCATTTAAGAAACCATCCGCCGGCGTTTCTTTATTAAGACTGTAGAGATCATTTCGAAGCTCATCCACCCGCATCTTCAGCCCCGGAACACGCAGAAGCTTCTTTTCACACTCGTGATAAGATTCGTATTCCGGCAGATCCCGGATGCCATAGCGGTCATCAATTATCATAAATCCGCCTCCAGGATGATGGGCAGGATCATGGGACGTCTCTTGGTTCTCTTCCAGATAAAGTCAGAAAGGTCATCCTTAACCGTATTTTTAATCTTGGTCCAGTCGGAAATGCCCCTCTCAAGGCAATAATCCACAGCTTCCTCAACCACTTCATCGGCTTCCCTAAGGAGCTGCTCGGCTTCCCGGATATAGACAAATCCTCTGGAAATAACTTCCGGACCGGCAATAAGCTGATTGCTGTTTTTCTCCAGCGTCAGAACCACGATGACAATGCCTTCCTCAGAAAGCTTCTGTCTGTCACGAATAACGATCTGGCCAACATCCCCAATACCAAGGCCATCCACCAAAATGCCCCCGGCCTGAACGTGGCCTGTAATCTGGGCCTTCTTGTCTGAAAGTTCCAGCACATCGCCATTATGAAGAAGGACGATATCCTTTGAAGAATAGCCCAAAGATTTCACCAGATCAGCCTGGGCCTGAAGATGATGTCTTTCACCATGAACCGGAATAGCGTACTTTGGTGAAACCAGAGCATACATCAGTTTAATATCTTCCTGGCAGGCATGGCCGGATACGTGAGTATCCTCGAGAATAACCTCGGCACCGCACTCATAAAGTTCATTCACAACATTGGAAACGGCCTTTTCGTTTCCCGGAATAGGATGAGATGAAAATACCACCACATCTCCCGGCATAATCTTAACCTTCTTGTGAATATTGGCCGCCATACGGGACAAGGCAGCCATGGCTTCACCCTGACTGCCGGTAGTGACAAGTACCACTTTTTCCGGTGGATAATTGTCCAGTTCGTCCAGGGTAATAACCGTATGAGAACTGTCATCGATGTACCCCAGCTCAATCGCTGCTCCTATGACGCTGATCATGGACCGGCCTTCCAGGCACACCTTTCTCTTATGTTTTACCGCCATGTTTATTACCTGCTGAACCCGGTCCACATTGGAAGCAAAGGTCGCAATGATAATGCGGTTTCTCTTGTGCTGTGTAAATATTTTATCGAAAGTAGCGCCTACCGTTTTTTCCGACATGGTAAAGCCGGGACGATCTGCATTAGTGGAATCCACCATCATGGCCAGAACGCCTTTTTTGCCCAGTTCAGCAAAGCGCTGCAGGTCAATGGCATTACCATAGACCGGTGTATAATCCACCTTGAAATCGCCGGTGTGAACAACGATACCTGCCGGTGAATAAATCGCCAGTGCTGCAGCATCCTGAATGCTGTGATTGGTCTTGATAAATTCCACCCTGAAATCACCCAGGGTAATGGTCTGGCCATATTTAATGACACGTCTCTTAACTGTCTTTAACATGTCATGCTCTTCCAGTTTCTTTTCAATGAGAGCCATGGTAAGACGAGTCGTATATATAGTAGCTTTCAGTTCTTTAAAGACGTAAGGAACTGCACCGATGTGATCTTCATGTCCGTGAGTAATAACAAAGCCTTTGATCTTGCTTGCATTTTCTTTAAGATAAGTTATATCGGGAATGACGAAATCGACCCCCAGCATTTCATCTTCCGGAAATGCCAGACCGCAGTCAACCACAATAATACTGTCCTCATATTCGAAGGCAGTCATATTCATGCCAATTCGGTCAAGACCGCCAAGCGGTATGACCTTCAGCTTTTCATTATTTAATTTTTTCTTTTTCAAAAGTTTCTCCTATTTATCGTTCAATATCCGTATCATCAAGCATTTCCGAAAATACCTTTAAGAGGGCCTCTATCTCCTGGTCGTCTTCTACAAAGACATATTGAGCCTCTTCACTGCTATCTTCAGAAATATCCTTTAAAATGTAAGCCTCAGCTTCATCCGTTTCGTCATCTTCATCCTTATCGCTTACAAGAAGATAATCCATGCCGTTCACACGAGTCTGAGCCTCTACATAAAAGTTCACTACACTTCCATCATCACCTGTAAATTCAAGCTTTTCCATTTTTTCTGTCTGTCATCCAATCTTCTAATATCACCTGGGCCGCGATCATATCCACATATTTCTTTCTGTCTTTTTCGCGGACACCATTAAAGTCCATAATTTCCTCGGCCTCAACCGTAGTCAGCCTCTCGTCACAGAGATAGATTGGGATTGAAACACGTTTTTCCAGCATCTCTTTAAAGAGCAGAACCATTTCAGCCCGCTCTCCAACTGTCCCGTTCATATTAACGGGAAATCCAAGAACGATAGCCTCTGCTTCATACTCTTTAATGAGTTCCTCAATGCGGGCAATCGTCCGTCTTAAATGATTTTCCTTTTCACGCCGGATGATCTCAACGGCCGTGGCTCCCATTTCCAAGGGGTCACTGACTGCCACGCCCACCGTCTTCGAACCGTAATCCAATCCTATAACCCGCACGCTTTACTCTTCCTTCTTATCCAGATGAGCTATGTAATTCTTAAGAAGCTCTTCCACCAGTTCATCTCTTTCTACTTTGAGAATAAGGGATCTGGCACCTTTATAACTGGTGATATAGGTGGGATCACCGGACATAATATAACCTACGATCTGGTTCACCGGATTGTATCCCTTCTCCACCATGGCAAGGTAGACCGTTTCCAGCACATCTCCTGCAGAAGGAGCCGGTGTGCTCTGAACATTAAAGTAACGTGTGTTTCCTAAATCTTCAACCATAAAAACCTCTGTTTCGGTTCCCTTAGAACCTTTCGCTTATACTGCGTTCATTGTAACCCATCGAATATACGTTTGCAATGGATTTCCAAACATTGCAAATCCTTTATCCACTAACCGGTTCCTGACTCTGCAGCGATGAAAAAACATTATTCAACTGCTCCGGCCAGAATTTCCCCATCCGGTGTGATTTCTTTTGCCCGGCAGACACGGATCTCATTTTCAAGACTGTCTTCAGAAGAAAGCCATACCACAAGATTTTCCCGGGAATGGCCTCGCCACAGCATTTCTCCATCCCTTTCAGCTTTTTCCTCGAAAAGCACTTCGAAATCCCTATCTTTAAAGCCAAGGGCATAGGCATATTTATTTTTATCATCCAGAGCAATAAGTCTTGATGACCTCTCCGTCTTGATATTTTCAGCTACCTGGTCCGGCATGCTGTAGGCCCTCGTCCTCTTCCGCCTGGAAAACTTGAAAATATGTGTCTTGGCAAAATGAATATTTTTGACGAAATCATAAGTTTCTTCAAATTCCTCATTTGTCTCCCCTGCAAAACCGGCGATAATATCCGTGGTAATGGCAGGATCCCGGAAAGATTTTCTCAAACGCCTTACAGCTTCGGCAAATTCCTCTGCCGTATAGCGCCGGTTCATACGGGCAAGAGTTGCATT
>CAVDGK010000105.1:0-6526 GCA_963607995.1 Oscillospiraceae bacterium
TATTAGATGGCGTGTTGGACGGCGTGATTGAAGGTGTAATCGATGGTGTAATCGACGGTGTGATTGAAGGTGTTTCCGGTACAAACGGAACAGCCGCATCCTTCATCGTAATCGTATTTCCATCTACGTCGCCATTGTCTGAAGCAACAGTGCCGTCTCTATCAACCGTAAAGTTGATTGCTTCCGCTACTTCATAGCCATCAGGAGAAGTAATCTCGGTGAGAGTATATACACCATAGGAAAGTTTTACGCTATGAACTTCCTCTGTAGATGTCCATTCTTCCACCAAATTTCCATCTTCATCTGTGATCTGGAGCTTAGCGCCTGCCAGTTCTTTGCCATTTGCAGCATCAACTTTGCTGATCTCGATATCATAATCTGTTCTCTCATCTTTCATGAGGACACTTGTAACTTCTTCGCCATCGACGGTAATATTTCCATCTTTATCCATTGTGAATGTAATGGATTCAGCGATTTCGTAACCAAGAGGTGCCTGATCTTCTGTCAGTATGTAAGTACCCGGCTTAAGTTCAACGATATATTCGCTGCCATCAGATCTCCAGGATTCCAGCACATTGCCTTCCTCATCTGTGATAGTAAGGTCTGCACCAGCAAGCTCTTCATCATTTGAAGCATCGACTTTGCTGACAGTAAACTCATGAGTTGAGTAATCATCCACCATTGTAACCTGGTCAACGCTTTCATCGGCTACTGTTACCTTACCATCTTCATCAACCGTGAAGATGATGTCAGATGCTTTCACGTACTGGTTGCCGGGTGTTGCTGTCTCTTTCAGGGTGTAAGTTCCTGGTGTCAGATTGACAGTATGAACTGTTCCTTCTGATTTCCAGCTTGCTACTACCTCATTATCCTCGTCTACGATTTCAAGCTGTGCGCCGGCAAGTTCATCGCCGTTGATATCCTGCTTGCTGATCTTGACTTCCTTTTCGTTGAATTCATCAACCATTGTGACTTTTTCAACATCTTTGTCAGCTACTTTGACGTTTCCGTCTTCATCAACCGTGAAGGTAATGTTGGACGCTTTCACATACTGGTTGCTGGGTGTTGCTGTTTCTTCAAGTGTATAGGTTCCCGGTTCTACCTTGATCGTCTTGGTAGTTCCGTCTGATGTCCACTCGATTGCTTCAATCTCATCTCCGGCTGCTGTCTTTCCTGTAACTTTCAGCTGGGCGCCTTCGATCTCTTTGCCATTGACATCTACTTTGCTGATCTCTACTTCATGTTCAGCATATTCATCGGTCATGACGATGGTTGCATCTTCGACATCAACGCCGTCTGTTCTTGTGACATTTCCCTTTGCATCAACTGTAAATTCAATGCTGCTTGCCTTTACATATTTTCCGCTTTCAGGTACGGCTGTCTCTGTCAGAGTGTAGGTTCCCGGTTTCACGCTGATGGTCTTCGTTGTTCCATCTGATGTCCAGGAAATCGTTTCGATGTCTTTTCCGTCTGTGGTCTTGCCTGTGATCTCAAGCTGAGCGCCTTCGATCTCAGCCCCATTGATGTCTTCCTTGCTGATCTTGACATCATGTTCGCTGTAGTCATCAACCATGGTGATCTTTTCAGCTTCTTCGCCACCGATCGTGATCTTGCCATTCTCATCTAATGTGAATGTGATATCACTTGCTTTGACATAGTTATTATCCGGTGTTGCTGTTTCTGTCAGGGTATATGTACCCGGCTTCAGGTTGACAGTATGAACTGTTCCATCTGATTCCCAGCTTTCTACCACCGTATTATCCTTGTCTAAGATTTCAAGCTTTGCTCCGACAATCTCGGCTCCGTTGATATCCTGCTTGCTGACCTCTACTTTCTTTCTCTCTACCCCTTTTGTATTGGAGAAACGGAAGTAAGTGCTGACGCGGGTACCATTGATAATCTGTACATCCATAGCCTCGTCATCATCGCCAACATAAACGATCTCCGGAACGGTTGTAGACAAATTTGTCTCTTCGAAAGCAAAATACCGCGGCTCATCTGAAATCTCATATCCTTCGGGAGCCTCTGTTTCCTTAAGGACGTAAAGGGTATTTCGGTTCAATCCGGCAATTGTCGCATAACCCTTTGCATCAGTCGTAACTTCTTTTAATACTTTTTCGCTCTGAACCTTATCATTTACATCAAGTGTAACTTCGTAAACTGCAAACTTAGCTCCCGAAAGAGCATGTGAATTGCTTGTTGAATCATGCTTGTAAATATTGATCAGAACACCTTCTGCCTGAGCAGTACCGGCAGACTGTACCGCAAAGCCATTCAGATTGGTATCCTTGCCAAGGCCATCCTCTCCGCTGGCAGAAAGAGTAACATTATTATAAGCATTCTGATTTGTCAGCTCTGTTCCGATTTCTACATTAATAATAGCTGTGTAAGTAATTTCATGCTTTGCACAATCTGTTACATGAATTGTCAGAGTATGTGTGTCTGAATCGTAGTTAGCCACACTGTCATCTGTCACTTCTTCGCCATCGATCTTCAAAGACACATCTTTGTAATCGAGGGCATCACCCATCTTATCTGTAAGGGTGATTGTTGAACCATCCTTTGTAAGCTGCTGGGCATCTGCATTAACTGTGATCGTATAATTAACATCCGGGGCTGTTGATGCGTCATATTCAGCTGTTTTGTTAAGAATATTTTCTTTAGCAATCGTCTTCTTAACCTCAGCGCTGACAGCCTCATCAGCATTACCATCTATAATGATACTTGCCGAATTCTTATAGGTAATTTCCTTTCCTGTATCCTGAATGCCGTAAACAGGAGAGGTTGTGTATTTGATCCAGAGATTTGTATTATTCTTAATATAATTAAGTGCACCATCTGAAAAAGTAAAGTTCAGGACGTTATCATCTGAAACCGATACGGAAATATCATCCTTAATATTGTAGATGTTTGGGAAATTGGAGCTTGAGCCATCCCAGCCATACCACCGGTCTCCAGAAACATCAAAAGAACCTTCATCATATTTCAATGTAGACGGAAGGGTATCCTGAATTGTAACAGTCTCAGCATCTTCCGAAACTTTATTATTAACGTTCAGATACCAGGTGATAGTACCGTCATTATTGGCTCCGGTTTTATATAAATGCTGCTGTACCTTATATGTGTAGGTTGCTTCATCGCTGATATTATTAACTATGACCTTATTGGTAAAAGTTGTATCGCTTGACATGGTCAGGCTGTCATCGATCTTTGTCTGCAGAGTAAAGACAATATCAAAAGTCTTTCCTGTCGTATTTTCAATCTTACCGAAAGAGAACTTGAATTTCTGTGATGACATCCATGACTCAGTTACATCTGATACAGTCGGTGTGCCGGTATAGCCGGATGTAACTTTAGCACTTCCATCCACATAACTCATATTATTCGGAATGGATTCTTCAACATCCAGAGAGTCAATACCGCCTGTCGGCACATGAACCGTAATCTTCCAATCAACGGTCTTGCTGTTTGTGGTTGTCGTGCATTCCTTATCTACATAGTCAAAGTTAGTACCGATGGGAACTGTAGCCGTAGCTTCCTGTTTAACTGTATCGCCCCAGGGATAAACAGTAATCGTATTCTTCTTATTAACTACAGTTGTATCAGACTTTGTACCCGTTGTCGTGGAATAAGTAATCGTATACTCATCCTTTGCGCCTTGTGAAAATACATAAGTACCATTTACAAGATCATCCCAGGTCAGGTTCGGAACCGTTGTACTAAAGGATCCTTCTACCAGAGTCGATGTGGTATCTTCCAGGACATCACTCAGCTTTGTTCCGGAAATATCAAAATTGCCGCCTGCGTTAATGGTAATAGTCCAGTCGATCCGATCGGATGTTTCATTGTAGCTGCCTTTTTTGCTGACCCAGGTATGGGGCGTGTAGCTAATACGGCCTTCCGTACTATTGGTTTTGTCCGTATTATCTTTGTCTTTATAGGTTACGCTGACTGTATTTTTTACATTATCACTCCAACGATAATCAGCTGCGTAAATCTTTTTGTCTACGGCAACCGTATACTTAGCATAGATTGTTGTGTCGTTGAGCTGTGAAATCGTATATTCAAAGCCATTGTCTGTCTTGCCGCCTGATACAGTTCCTGTATACGGTGTCGTGCAGGCTGAATCTGTATAGAAGCTGACATCACCCTGCAGAGACATAAGGTCACCCATTGTATCGCTGACTTTAACATTTTCATTCTCACCTGTTGCGGTGATGGTAGCAACGAAATCAGCTGTAAGGGAATCCAAACCATTGGATGTATTTAATGTAGGTGAATTTTTGGAAACGGTGACACTGTTATCCTTTTTGATTTTGAAAACAAAGGAACCCAGTCCGTCGAATGTCAGTGTGTAAGGATTCTTCTCGGCATCATCCACAAGATCTTTTCCAAGTTCACCGCTCATCGACAGTGAGCAGACGCGGTTTGACAACTTGAAGAAATCCTGATTTGTATAGACAACGGTAACTGTATTACCGCTGAAAGAATAGGTAGCGACAGCTGTTCCATCTGCCAGTTTAAGATCGCCGCCTTTTGAGGTGATGGTAATACCCTCCGGCAGTGTATAGGTATAGGTATCACCTACAGTATCCGGTTTCATATTATCAACAAAGGTCCATTCAAGGTGAATATCAATATTATCACCGCTTGTAACGGTGGTAGAGGAACCTGTGACCTCTGTGCCATTAATCTTTACATAAGAGTTAGCTTTATTTTTCTCTGTGATGTAATCCTTTAAATTCATGGATTCGGTTCCATCACCAACCAAAGCTTCACCCTCGATTTCCTCATCATTTGCAACGGCGGGTGTATCTTCCGTTGAATCGATTTCTTCAGTGCTTTGTGTAGTCTCCATCCCGCCTTCTGCGCTGACGGACAGGTTCAGATTAGCCACCAGGCTGAGAACCATCACAAATGCAAGGAAAAAGGCCATCATTCTTCTTTTCAAACCGCTCTTTTTCAAAATTTTTTCCTCTTTCTTACTCTTTATATCCAATAGCTTCTCTATATAAAATGCAGTCGTTAATAGCCGCTCTCTTTCGCTTCCTTTATGATGGAAAAGCACTCTGTAATTTTCTACGTTTCACGCCAATGGCCAAAGTCTCGTGCAAGTATGAGCTTTGGCACGTTACTTCACATCATTAAAAGCATCAAGCACTCCTGCATAACATTAAAATTTTTCCAATTGATCCTGTCCTTTTATTTTCAAAGAAGCAAAATCATTGGCTGCTGACTAAGTTGCAGCAAGGACACCATTAAATTCCAAAGTTCTTCATTGCTGCCGGGTCATAAGATTCAGGAAATGAAAAAGCATGACGTAAATGGATTCAACGAAAGCCTCTTCCCTGACCGCATCCCTTTTGGTAAAACCCAGATGAACCTTTACTGCCATGCCAGCTGTCAGATCGATAATGTCATCAATCAAAACCTTGATAGCATCTGCCTCCAGTTCCTCAGCTCCGGAACTGCTTTTACTTACCATTTTTGTAAACACAGTGAAGTTCTTCAGTCTTTCCTGCAAAACTTCTTCGTTGTAATAGCCCGACTGATAAAAGCGCCAGTAAAAAATGGTCTTTTCCGGATCACTTAAGAGATATTCCCAGTACTTTTTCCACATAGTGCAGAAAAGATCATGCATCTCCTCACTGCTGATGTTTTCATTAAGGTATCCCTCCAGCATCCCATCGATCATGTCTCCCACTTCTTTATCAATTTTGAGGAAGGCATCTTTCATCAGTTCTGTCAGATCGGCATAACACTGATAGAGATAGGGGTCTGAAAGACTGCATCCCTTAGTCAGCTTTCTGACTGTTACTTTTTCCAGCCCTTTCTCTGCCGTTATATGAAATGCAGAGCGCTGAAGTTTTTCTTTTAATTCTGCCTTAGTGTAACGTCCGGCCATGTCTCTCCTATATTTCCCATTTTCCTTTGTTATAATGCAGAACCTGTTTTGATTCCTGCACTACTTCAATGTGTAAAATTAAGGATTCGATTTTTACACGTTGTCAAAAAACTATAGATTTTTAGCAATATAGACGAACTGTGCGAAATGCACTAAATATGTATTGATAGAAACGGATTTTTAGGTTAAATTACGATGGTATGTATAAAGATTTCGAAAAAATTTGTGAGCTAAAAACTTATACTTTTTAGCAAGTGCTTTTGTAACTATTTTCGTAACTTCATTACCTTTTCAACACCGATTACATCACAATCTCCGATAAGCTATGGGCAAATCACCCCATGACAGCACATCTTTAATCATTTTCAGGAGGTAAAATATGGAATACGGTTATGCAAGGGTATCCACGAAAGAGCAGCATGAAGCACGTCAGATCATAAGCCTGACAGAAATCGGACTGAAAAAGAAAAATATTTTTCTGGATAAGCAGTCCGGCAAAGATTTTGAACGTGTTCAGTATCAAAAGCTTGTACGTCGTCTTAAAGAAAATGACATTCTCTTCATTGAGAGTATCGACCGTCTTGGCCGAAATTATAATGAGATTCTTGAGCAGTGGCGCAT
>CAVDGK010000106.1:0-6518 GCA_963607995.1 Oscillospiraceae bacterium
GACTTTTTTGTGAGGTACCTCTGTATACAGAAAGCAGGCAGGAATCACAGACTTTTTAAGCTGCCTCTAGTTCTTCCCCAGCACTCCGCTTTTTACCACCAACTGATAATACAGGGTCAGCTGGTTCAAAAGCTCTGCCTTTTCCTTCTGCATTTTCTTAATAAGAAGGCCGCTGCCGACCTCATCAAAACGCTGGTCTCCCTCTGCCGCCTGGACATTGAAGATCAGGTCATCCTCCGGGGTAAATTCCAGAGTGAGCACGCCGCCCACATCCTCTGTGAAAACCACGCACATAATCTGAAGTTCATCCTTCACCTGTTGTGGAAGCCGTGAAAATGTCTCACTTAAATAATATTTCTGATTGTAATAACTGGCTCCGCACAGAACCACATTTTCAGCCATAATAAGCCCCTTTCAAGATGTCAACATATCAAAACAATCTGCATGCGTAAATATTTCATGCATTATCATTTTTATTAAAGTTAATCGTCATCCACTTTGTCATCTGCTTATGCAAGAACCACGCTGTGAAGCAAAGCTTATCAGAATAATTCTCTCATCAGCATAAAGAAGCGGATCAGTGCATGGCTGATCCGCCCTTATTCATGACAATAGAATACTCGCAAAGCATACATTCTATTATATTAAATATCAAAAATTCATTTCTGCAGACATGATCGCTTTCAAACTTTCACACCTGTTTTTTAATACTCAATAAAATTCAAAAATCCATCCAGAAGGATCAGTGCCAGTACTATCGCCAAAATGGCAAAAAACCAGCCCCTTCTCTTAGCCGGAAGATATTGCAGAGCCAGCATACTGCTCCAGATAAAGCCGCATCCCATTTCAAGCCACAAAATAAGCTTGGTAAAATTAGATGTAATAGCCATGACCACCAATCCTGCCAGGATCAAAATGGTCAGGATACCCAGAACTGCTGCATAGACTGCCGCTTTTCTATCCTTAGCTACTTTGGCTTTTGCAGCACCTGCCCTGGCCTTTATCTTAAGCTTCATCGCTCAGGGTTGCATACATAACAGCTTTGATGGTATGCATACGGTTTTCAGCCTCTTCGAAAACCCGGGACTGCTTGGACTCAAATACCTCATCCGTGACTTCCATGGCATCCAGACCGAATTTATCATGAATCTGAGCGCCAATGGTGGTATTAAGATCATGGAAAGCCGGCAGACAATGCATGAAAATGCACTTCTCACCTGCATTAGCCATGATAGCGCTGTTAACCTGATAGGGCATCAGGTCATGGATTCTCTCAGCCCAGACTTCATCCGGCTCACCCATGGATACCCAGACATCGGTATAGATAACATCTGCATTCTTTGTTCCGGCCATAGCATCCTCTGTCAGGGTAATGGTAGCACCTGTTTCCTTGGCAATAGCCTCGCACTGAGCTACCAGTTCCGAATTCGGGAAATATTTCTTATTGCTGCAGGCTACGAAGTTCATACCCAGTTTTGCACAGACGACCATCAGGGAATTGCCTTCGTTATAACGGGCGTCACCCATATAAGCCAGTGTAATACCTTTAAGATGACCGAATTCCTCACGGATGGTCAGCATATCTGCCAGCATCTGAGTGGGATGGAACTCATTTGTCAGACCATTCCAAACCGGAACACCGGCATATTTAGCCAAATCTTCAACGATGGACTGACCAAAACCTCTGTATTCGATACCATCATAGATACGTCCCAAAACGCGGGCTGTATCAGCGATGCTTTCTTTTTTGCCAATCTGAGAAGCAGAGGGATCAAGGAAAGTAGCATGCATACCAAGATCAAAAGCGGCTACTTCGAAAGAGCAGCGGGTACGGGTACTGGTCTTTTCAAAAATAAGGGCCACATTTTTTCCCTTAAGATTATCATGGGGAATACCCTTTTTCTTCTTATCTTTAAGATCTGCTGCCAGATCGATAAGATAAGTAATTTCTTCCGGGGTAAAATCAAGAAGTTTTAAGAAGTTTCTTCCTTTTAAATTCATGATGGTAAATCTCCTTTCCATATAAGAAAAAGCGGCCAGAGCCGTAAATTTTCATTGAAATATTTCGTTTCAAATTGGCCAAACACAGTCTGGGCTTTTTAGTTCGGCCTTACTCTGCCCCACCAATCTGATGATTTCATCTTTCTTATTTTGCCTGTTCAAGCTAATATTTGTCAACCTATTCAGACAACTTAGTCCTTTACCATTTCCTGTCTGGCAGTCTCATACATAAGGATACCTGCAGCCATAGCGGCATTAAGGGATTCAGTTTTTCCGGCCATAGGAATCCGGATCAGACAGTTGGCGGTATTTTCCGCCATTTCCGTCAGCCCATTTCCTTCATTTCCAATCATAAAGGCACAGCCCCTTGTATAATCCGGGTCCAGATAGGATTTTTCAGCTTTAAGTGAAGCGGCATAAGTAATAATGCCCTTCTCCTCCAGCAGTTTAATGAAAACCTCCCAATCCTCGATGATGGCATGAGGCATCCGGTAAATAGCTCCCATGGTGGAGCGGATCACCTTGGGATTATAAAGATCCACGCAGTCCTTCGTCATGAAAATACCCTGGAAGCCCGCTGCCTCCGCTGTCCTTAAAATGGTACCCATATTTCCCGGGTCCTGCAGATTTTCCAAAATAAGAACCTTGGGAGCTTTATTTTCCAAAATACTCTCCGCTGTCCATTTTTTAGCCCGGACTACAGCCAGGATTCCCTGTGGATTCTGGGTTTCGGAAGTGGAACGAAAACGACTGTCTGAAAGAACTTCGTATTTAAATCCCGCCAGCTCTTTTTCATTATCTTTGAGGAAGGATTCGGATACGCATATCTGCACAAGCATCTCCCGTGGCGTTTCCCGAAACATCCGGATTCCTTCAATAACAAAAAGGCCCTGATTTCTCCGGGCCTTTCCACTCTTTTGTAATTCTTTAATCTCTTTTTGTGAAAGCAATTTTAACCTTCTTTGGGTCTTAAATAGTTGTGAGAAAGATCAACAGCTACTTCATACTGATATTCGGAGATGCCCTTTGTCATCTGCAGTGCTTCAGCAATGTCATAATCTGTAAATTCACCATTGCTGTAACCCACAACTCTCTTGGTCTTGCCTGCAAGAAGAAGGTCAACAGCCATGCAGCCCATGGTTGATGCATAAACTCTGTCACGTGCTGTCGGTGAACCACCTCTCTGCATATGACCCAGGATGGTTGCACGGGTTTCGATACCGGTTGCAGCTTCAATTCTCTTTGCCATACTGGATGAATGGCCAATGCCTTCAGCATTAACGATGATGTGGTGCTTCTTGCCATAACGGCGGTTTTCAATAATATTATCGATGATCTTCTGCTCGTCGTAATCATATTTCTCCGGCAGAAGGATATCTTCAGCACCGTTTGCGATACCACACCACAGACCAATGTAACCGGCATTGCGGCCCATTACCTCGATGATGGAACATCTTTCATGAGATGTGGATGTATCACGAACTTTATCAATAGCCTGCATAGCTGTATTGACAGCTGTATCAAAACCGATGGTATATTCGGTGCAGGCAATATCAAGATCGATAGTTCCCGGAAGACCAACGACGTTGATGCCGTGGTTTGCCAACTTGGCAGCACCCATATAAGAACCGTCACCACCAATGACTACCAGACCTTCAATATCATTCTTTTTACATGTTTCAACAGCTCGCATCAGACCTTCGTCTGTCTTCATTTCCGGACAACGGGCTGTGTAAAGGATGGTACCGCCTCGTTCAATGATATCTGAAACATCGCCGGCGTGCATTTCCTTAACGTTATTTGTAAGCAGGCCATCATATCCCTGGTAAATACCTTTAACAGTCAGGCCCTTGCTAAGTCCTCTTCTGACGACGGCGCGAATTGCCGCATTCATGCCTGGAGCGTCGCCACCACTTGTGAGAACACCGATTGTTTTTAACTTTTTACCTGCCATATATACTCTTATCCTCCATATTATCTCGGACACAACACCATGATTTTACGGCATCGACTTGTGTTTTTCAATACGTTTTTGTCTAATTACCGTATTATCCCCACCGAAGTTTGCAGTCATTTCATTCATCCACTCTTCCGATGCCTTGACGTGGACTCTGTCCAGCCTCTTCATGACCTTTTGGTCACGGATGTAGACGATAACCGTATCATTTCCCAGAGACTTCCGGCATATTTCCTCTAATTTCCGGGCTTTTTCTTCATAATCAGCCTTGGTATCAAAGGCCACCCAGACCTCCTTTGGAAGATCATCGAAAAGGGTCAGCTTTTCCATAATAAGCTTGCTGGCCTTGTCATCCTCGGCGGAAACCCGGCCTTCCACAAAGATCTTGGCATCTTCATTTAAGAAACGGCCATAGGTTTCATAAACCTTGGGAAATACCAGTACTTCCACGGTTCCCACCAAATCTTCCACGGTAATAAAAGCCATAACCTTATTGGTTTTGGTATATTTAATGGTCTTGCTGACGATCATGCCGCCGATAACTTCCCGGGCATCATTTCTCACCTTAGGCTCTTCCGTTTCCTCATCCGGAAGGAAATCCGTGGTCAGAGCCGTAATGCCGCTTCGCCAGGTATTTTCATATTCTTCCAGTGGATGACCGGAAAGATACACACCCAGCACATCCTTTTCCATGGAAAGCTTCAGTTCCCTGGGATATTCCCCTACCTGTGGAAGTTTTACTTCATACTGCTTCTTCTCTTCCGGAGCCAGCAGATCAAAAAGACTCATCTGCCCTTCCATGGATTCCTTTCGCTCCCTGGCCACACTGTCAAGGATAATGGCGTAGGACTCCAAAAGCTGCCGTCTTGTACCGCCAATGCCATCCAAAGCACCCGCCTTGATAAGATTTTCAATGGCACGTTTATTCAGATCTTTCCCGTAAGTACGACTCAAGAAATCCTTGATGGACTTATATTCGCCCCGTTTCTTCCGCTCTGCCACGATTTCATCAATAACGCCACGGCCTATGCTCTTAATAGCATACATACCGTAACGGATGGATTCCCCATCGGTCGTAAAGGGACCTTCTCCTTCATTGACGGATGGCGAAAGTACCTTAATGCCCGTATCCCGGCAATGGAGAATATATTCCCCGCACTTGGTAGGATTATCAATGACGGAAGTCATAAGAGCCGCCATAAATTCCACCGGATAATATTTCTTTAAATAAGCAGTCTGCAGAGAAACCACCGCATAAGCTGCCGCATGGGATTTATTAAAGGCATACTTGGCAAAATCCGTCATCTCATCGTAAATGCGATTTGCCACTTCCTCGGAAATACCATTTTTGATGCAACCCGGAACCCCTTCTTCTTCATTTCCGTAAATGAAGTTCTGGCGCTCTTTAGCCATGACGGATGCCTTCTTTTTAGACATAGCACGGCGCACAAGATCAGAACGTCCAAGAGAATAGCCTCCCAAATTCCGTACGATCTGCATAACCTGCTCCTGGTAGACAATGCAGCCGTATGTATTTTTAAGGATAGGCTCCATTTCAGGACAGTCGTAAACCACATCTTCGGGATGCTTTTTACCGGCTATATATTTAGGAATAAAGTCCATAGGACCTGGTCTGTAAAGGGCAATACCGGCGATGATATCTTCAAAGCAGGAAGGCTTCAGTTCCTTCATGAAGGACTTCATGCCGCTGGATTCCAGCTGGAAAACGCCTTCGCATTTTCCCCGGCTGATCATATCCATGACGCCTTGATCGTTGAGATCGATTCTGGTAATATCCAGCATCTCTTCCCCTGGCTTTTTTCTTTCATTTATAAGATTCTGGGCATTCTGGATTACCGTTAGGGTTCGAAGGCCCAAAAAGTCCATTTTAAGGAGTCCCAGTTCTTCCAGTGTTGTCATGGTGTACTGGGTGGTAATAGCTCCATCCTGAGCACGACTTAAGGGTACATATTCATCCACACTCTTTTTGGAAATAACAACTCCCGCTGCATGCATGGAGGTATTCCGGGGGAGACCTTCCAGTTTCCGGGACATGTCAATAAGACCATGCACCGTCTCATCGGAATCGTAGAGAGCCTTAAGCTCAGGATTCATATCAAGAGCCAGATCCAGGGTAATATTCAATTCCTTGGGAATCATTTTGGCAATCTTGTCCACATCGGCATAAGGCAGATCCAGGACACGACCCACGTCACGCAAAACGCCCCGGGCTGCCATGGTACCGAAGGTGACGATCTGTACCACCCGGTCCTTGCCATATTTCCGAACAACATAATCAATGACTTCCTGCCGTCTTTCGAAGCAGAAGTCAACGTCGATATCAGGCATGGAGACTCGTTCCGGATTGAGAAACCGTTCAAAGAGAAGATCGTACTTTAATGGGTCCAGCTGGGTAATGCCCAGACAATAAGATACCACAGAACCTGCAGCCGATCCTCGACCCGGCCCTACACTGATGCCATGATCCCTGGCAAATTTAATATAATCCCATACTATAAGGAAATAATCCACGAAGCCCATTTCTTTAATAGTATTGAGC
>CAVDGK010000107.1:0-6499 GCA_963607995.1 Oscillospiraceae bacterium
CACTTCCTTTGAAGCGAATTTGGCCGTTAGAAGGATTCAAAGTGGAAAAAGCACCTGCTTTTTCAGACGGAGATTGCCTTTTGCTTGGGGAAAGAATTCGGATGGGGCAGGCAGGATCGGCATATTTAATAATGTTAGACGTAATATTATCCATGATACGCATGAGATAATCCGAGGAAATTCGAAGTTTTCTGTCCGGAAATTCAGCCTCAAAGTCAACCTTAAAGCCCTGATGATCCAAATAGTTGCAGGTTTCAGAGAAAAGATCAAAGAAAATGATGGAAGCATCCTCCGGTTCCTCCAGCTCGATCTCTTTTTCACCGGAAGTTAAAGAATATTCAAAGAGATGATCCGTTAGCTGCTTTAGGCGCTGGGCTTTCTGCTCCAGTTTATCGATATAATTTTTAAGCTGTTCCTCATCCTTATATTTTCCCTTCTTTAAGATTTCAATATAAAGCATGATGGAAGTAATAGGCGTGCGGATGTCATGGGACATCTCCGTGACAATTCGCTGGTTTTCCTGTACCATATCCGATTCATTCCGTATAAGCTTTTTAAAAGAAAGGCGCATATCATCAAGGCCCTGGGCAAGAAGGGACAGCTCATCACTTCCACGTACCGTAATGGCATAATCCAGCTGGCCACCTTCCAAAATCTCAATCTCATGGCTAAGACGGGTAATATATTTCATTTTCTGGCGGATGCCGAAAAGAACCAGGATTACAAAAAACAGGAAGGAAATACCGATTTCAATGATCAGGGCATAGTTATTAAGCCGGTACTCATAGATACCGGAGATAACGATTTCGGCATTGCCGTCACTGAAGGTAAGAGGACGGTAGCTGATCCAGTCGTAAGACCCTGCCACGATCTCAGCTTCCCAGATTTCCTGATCCGGATAAGAGGAGTCGAAGGTCTGGATATTATCTTTGTAGATCTGGACGTTGAGGATCTTTTGGTTTTCAACCCATTTCCGTAAGGAAACCGTGTCCTTTGAAGACAGATCATTTTCGTCAATAAAATCCTGAAGTTTCTCTGCGTACTTTTGATTCTGGTTTTCCACATAATCCGTATCGTAAAGATAATAATTGATCATGGACTGGCCATAGATGTGAAGAATGTAGAAGAGAATCCCGGCTGCCAGGGCTGAAATGATAAGAAGCCACAGAAGCTGCGTGTAAATGGAACGGCGTCTATGAATTATCCGCATCAAATTTATACCCCTTTCCCCAGATGGTTTTGATATAGCGTGGATTTTTCGGATCTGTTTCTATTTTCACCCGAAGCTTTCGGATATGGACCATGATGGTGCTGTTGCAGGAATAAAAATAAGGTTCCTCCCAGACACTTTCATAAAGATTCTGAGCGGAAAATATTTTTCCGGGATTCTGCATCATAAGTAAAAGAATCCGGTATTCGATGTCCGACAGATCCTTCGCCTCTCCTGATACATACACTTCATTAAATTTCTCGTGGACTTTAATATCACCAATCTCCAGATAGGGATTATCTACTTCTTCTTTGTCTGCAGTGCGTCCGCGATAAATATTGTAGCGTCGTACCAAAGCCTTGACTCGGCCTAATAGTTCCGCATAGGAGAAAGGCTTGGGAAGGTAATCATCACCGCCAGCCATCAGGCCGATGAGCTTATCCGATTCCTGGGCTTTGGCCGTGAGAAACAGCACTGGTACATTGGAAATCTTGCGGATTTCCTCACAGGTGCGAAGACCGGACATGCCGGGCATCATGACATCCAGAATGACCAGGTCCACATCGTCGTTTAGAAGATCAAGGCCGGCTCTTCCATTTTCAGCTTCCATAACCTTATAT
The DNA here is from genome assembly GCA_963607995.1 of Oscillospiraceae bacterium. GTDB lineage: Bacteria > Bacillota > Clostridia > Lachnospirales > Lachnospiraceae > Chordicoccus. The sequence continues at coordinate 1,831 of CAVDGK010000107.1, forward strand.
TTCTCACTTTCAAGAAGGATACGGACACCTTCGCGGATATCAGCATCGTCCTCGATGATTAAAATTTCTTCTGTCTTCATAATAATCTCCATTCTGCCCTATAGGCAGCGGCACAAATCGACATGAAAGATCTAATCTTTCACACCAGTCATTTTTCTGATATAACATCTCTTTCTCTATTTCCTGACGTACTCTAACGCAAAAAAGGTAAAAAACTGTGAACATTCCTTTTTATTAAAAAAGACATGTACTAAACGATGGTTTACCCCCGAGCTGAATGGTGCAGATGAATTCATCCGGCCGATGTGGCTGCTTCATAACGGGTCAGGGAATCATTCCAGGAACTGTAAGTTTCATCACTTCGGTGATCCGTAAGGAGACCGGTCTTTTCAAGGTAGTCAGCCAGGTAATGGGTGACTTTTGCAGCACCGGTGTAATTAAGATGGTCTCCCTTATCTCTTGTATCCGTTTCCCAGTTGATCTTTATTTCATCATTTTGAAGATTCATATCCACGTAGGAGCAGCCAAGTTCATCGGCAAGGGAAGAGATGCCGTTGTGGAGGGTGGCATTCCAGTTTAGGGAACTGGGTGTACTGAGGAAAATAAGCTGAGCGCCGTTTTCATCACAAAGGGCCTTGATCTTTTTTACATAGGCAAGGTTCTGCTCCGGAATATGAGCACTTTGTCCCGTTTCTGCCATGTAGTCGGTATTTTCACAGCCGTCCACCTCTGTATTATAGACAAAGCCTTTCAAATCATTGGTCCAGGTAAAAGATAAATCTGAAGTAAAATCACTGGAAGAAAGAGATTTCCAGCGATTGTGGTAGCGAAAAATAGGGAAAATATTTCCCAGCTTCGTCAGCAGGGCATTAGATTCCGTGAATTCCCGGTAGATGGCATTGGTTTCGAAAATAACGATCCTGGGCTTCTGAGTTTTGAAGGCCCGCTCCAGCATGGTGAGACTGTAATCCAGTGTCTGGGCACTGGTGCCGCAGACATAGGAGGTATAACCCTTTTCCTTCCAGATCTGCATGGGAGAAATGGAATAGTAGGACTCGCTGTCACCGATGACAACCACATCCACGGTATTTTCTTTTTCAGACAGAATGCCATTAGCTCCGTCCTCCTCCATGCCGGCAGATGACGTATTATTTTTTGGAAAAAAGATACGGGAGGCGGCCAATATAAGAACAAGGAGCGTTGCTGCAAGGACGATAAAAGACAGTATTCTTTTCAAATAAATCATGCTTTTCCCTCCTTTAGAATGAGGCGTAAATGGGATCTAAGGGAACATAGCCGATTCCATAAGCACCGAATATAATAATGGCCATGATCATGGCGTCGAAGAATAAGATTCGCACAACAAAGCTTCGTTTTGCCATCACTTCACGAATGGAAATGCCTTTCTCCTGAATGATGCCCACCACAAAGAGCATAAGGGCAAAAATAAGAAGAATGAGGAAATCATATTTATCAAGGCCGAAGGTCAGAATCGACAGGTTATGCACCGTATCCAGGGTGAAATGGGTCAGGATCTTTTGGAACATGTTAAGACCGATGGTTAGGGAATCAGCCCGGAAGAAAAGTTCGCCGATAACCACGAGAATGGCTGTTCGCAGGATCTGAAAGCTGCGGTAGGGAAGGCTGGTGCGGGATATGTGGAGCTTTTTTGAAAGGTGGATAACACCGGGTTCTATGATATTTCCCAAGAGAATGAGACTGAAATGATATAGACCATAGAATATATATCGCCAGCCGGCTCCGTGCCACAGGCCGTTGCAAAGCCACACCGCTAAAAGTGCAATGGCACCGGAGACAAGCGGACCGAAATGATTGCCCATCTTCTTTCGGGCTCGGACTGTCAGTTTCTTCAAAGGCTTTGACATGGATAAGGGAAAGAAAATGTAATCCTTAAACCAGGTACCCAGCGTTATATGCCATCTTTTCCAAAATTCGGAAATAGTGGTGGAAAAGAAGGGACGTTTGAAATTTTCAGGGAGGTTGATGCTGAAGATTTCGGCGCTTCCTATGACCACATCCATAGTGCCGGAAAAATCCATGTAGAGCTGGAAAGTATAGGCGATGGCAGCAAGGGCAATGACGAAGCCATCATATTTTCCATAATCTCCGAAAACATTTTTAATAAACTGGTTCAGGCGGTCGGCAACAATCATCTTTTTCATGACACCAAAGAGAATGCGCTGAAGGCCGAAAGTAAGATTTTGGTAGCGGATGGCAGGGGCTTCCCAAAGCTTTTGGGCGGAATCTTCATAGCGGCAGATGGGACCCTCCATGATCTGAGGGAAGAAACTCATGAAAAGAGCCAGCCGCAGGAGATTGGTATCGGCCGGAAATTTTCTGCGGTATACATCAAAGAGATAGGAAAGAGCCTCAAGGGTGTAGAAGGAAATGCCGATGGGCAGAACATAAGAGGAAATCTCAAGACTTGTATTAAGCCCAAGGGCAGTCAGCAGACGATTAAGATTCAGGGTAAAAAAAGGACTGTATTTTAAAAATAAAAGTACACCCAGATGAAGCAGAACCCCGAAGGTGAGAATGAGTCGCTGCTTTTTTTGATACTGACCTTTAATGGATTTTTTCTGACTGCGATCACACTCTTTAAGACAGATGTCCTCTTCCTGCTGGCTTGTCATAAGCCAGATTCCAAGGTGGTGGATGGAAAGAATGGACAAGAGAAGATAGATGATCAAACCTTCACTGATGCTCCAAAAGAAGATCCAGCTGGCAATAAGGAGCACCCAGCGCCGGATCTTTTGAGGCGTAAAAGCATAAAGTCCGATGACAAGGGGCAGGAAAAGGGCCAGATATGCAACGGAAATGTAAGATGACATTTATCCTTCCTCTTGAAGACGAGTGACCATATTCCAGATTTTTTCAGCGGAATTAAAGTTTTCAGGAACGATTTCCACGGTAGGGATGGAGATGTCATATTCATCTTCCAGCTCAGCAATCAGGGAAATAATGGAAAGAGAGTCAAGATAATGATCATCGATCAGGGTAGTGCAGGTATGAAAATCAACCTCCGGCTGAATATCCTCTAATATTTCGTATAATTTTTCATTCATAGTAAAAATCCTCTTTTGATAATAAGGCGTATGCAGGATGTACGCCTGAATTAAAATTAGTATCTATGTAAAATGTTATTGTTAAAAGCCGGTTAAATCTCCATGGGGTGTATTAAGTTCATTGATGGGCAGGGAATTTCGGATAACGGTGTAACTTCCGTCCTCTTGAAGCAGGATTACCTCCGGAAGATCCCGGCTTAAAAAGAGGGAAAGGCCTTCTGTCATGCAGTAGGCACCGGCATTTTCAAATGCCAGCACATCTCCAAGGCAAAGGCCTTTAATGGGAATTTTCTTAACAAGAAAATCGTTGGCGGTACATAGTGAACCGCATATATTCCAAAGATTTTCCTTACTGTCGGGACGGGATGGCATGATGGAAAAATGAGGATGTTTCATAGCCATGAAATGACCGTAATAAACGATATGATGCATCCCGCCATCCACAATGGCATAATTTTCACCATTATTTTGTTTCTTATCTACCACCCGGGTCAGGTATGTGCCGCAGCTCGCTGCAAGTGAGCGGCCGATTTCCAGAGTAATTGAGCCATCGTACCGCATTTTTGTCAGAAGGTCGGAGAAGTTTTTAAGAAAGGTTTCTTCGTCAAAATCTTCTCCTTCAAAATAGCTGACAGGAAAGCCGGGACCGTATTCCAGCCGGGGCATTTTGCAGTGATATTTTGTATACAATTCTTCCAAAAAATCATCCAGAAAATTGATTTCCCGGGTCAGTTTCTTAATGGAGTTTTTCTGAGTTCCGGAAAAATACTGAAGCCCTTCAATTTCAATCCAGGGATCATGACAATAATTTTTGACAAGTTTGGTCAGTTCTTTCTGATCAATACCAAACTGGCTGCCGGAAGTAAGACGCAGCAGCACTTTTACTTTTTTATTAAAACGGCGGGCCGTATTTCGAAGAAGCATAAATTGAAAGAGGGATTCTGCCGTATAGAAAGCAACAGGGTGGGAATCCTCCATCAAAGAAGCAATATCTTCTTCGTCTTTGCTGATGCCGGAAATGACATACTGGCTGTGGGGAATGTTAAGTCTCTGGCAGATCTTGAGTTCTCCCGGTGAGCAGATCTCAAGATAAGGAAGCTCATGAGAGAGAATCAGACTTAAAAAGGGATTGGCTTTAATGGCATAGCAAAGATCAATATTTTGGGGCAGGGAGGACCGCAGGAACTGAACACGTTTTTTTAGTCTGTCTATATCAAAGACATAGAGCGGCGTTGTCTCATTTTTTAAAATATTTTTCATTACATTTTCATTCATCGGCTGTATTCCTCCAAAAGAGCACGGCGGTCCGTTTTGCCATTCTTGGTTATGGGGAAGGCGTCCATTTTCTTCAGGGAACCCGGAATCATATACAGGGGAAGCAAGGAGCGGAGCTGTCTGTGTAAGTCACTTTTTTCGATGTTTCCGCTATAAAATCCGTGGAGACGCTGTTTGCTTTCATCAAAAACCACACAGCAGCGGTCAATGCCCTCAATCCCGTTAATGGCTTTTTCCACTTCTTCCAGCTCGATCCGGTGACCCATGTATTTCACCTGAAAATCCTTGCGTCCCTGGAAGAGGATTTC
>CAVDGK010000108.1:0-6451 GCA_963607995.1 Oscillospiraceae bacterium
TTCCCCCATTAAAGTGTCAAAAATCACCCGCAAAATCCGTAAAATCATCAATAAAATAATCAGCCATTTGGATTTTCTCATTTCTAAGAGCAGCACTATATGGATCTTCCACAGCACATACCTTCATCCCAGCGCGATGGCCTGCCGTAATTCCCTTGGGTATATCTTCAAAAACAAGACAATTTTTCGGGTCTATATCCAGCAAAAGAGCTGCCTTTAAATAAACATCCGGAGCCGGTTTATTGGCACTGACATCATCGCAGGTAACGATAATGTCAAAATAAGAAGCCAGACCCCGGCATCTAAGAGTTTCTTCAATAAGGCTCTTACTATTTGATGATGCAATACCGGTGCAGATTCCCCTTTTCTTTATAGCTTTAAGAAAATATTCAACACCTTTTTTCATTGGAACGATCTTGCAATACTCTTCGGTCACCATTTCCATCCAGTCAGATTCTATTTTATCAAGCGAGTCTTCAATATGAAAACGTTCTTTGAAGTAAACAGCATTTTCGTGGAAACTTAACCCCTCCAGGTCATCCTGAAGATCTAACGGACATGTCAGACCAAATCTTTCCAGATAATGTCTGTCCACGTCATTCCATAGTTCCATAGATTCAAAAACAGTTCCATCAAGATCGAATATCATAGCCTTAAAATCTGAAATGCATGGCTTCTTTAACTTATTCTTCATAAGTTTCAACCTTCATATCAACACTCTGAGCACGATTATCATCCGATAATATATCTAACTGATCATGGAAGCGCTGAAGTTCTTCTATGTTATGCATTTGATAAATCCGGTAAAATTCATTCTGAATCTTAACGGCTTCTCTCTTATTATGGACTCGGTAATGATTTTCAATTTCAATCAGAATATCCCGCACCAGATTAATTTCGATCATGGAATCAATCTCGGCATCCATAATATCATGGCGTACCTTCATCATTTCCGCATCAAGAGCATCCGTTGCTCTCGAAATAGCTTCCAGTTTTTCAGCTACATGCTCAGGCAGATTTCCTTTATATTTATAACGGAGAAAATGCTCCGATGTAGCCCATGTATCCATGGCCATTGTTCTGACCTGAATTTCCACTGGAATATCTTTGGGGCCATCCAATGTATTTACCACATAACGTGCGATCATATGATAGCTTCTGTAACCGCTGTTTTTTTTGTCACGGATATAATCCTTAATGAGCACAACTTTAAGGTCCGATCTTTTTTCCAGCATATCCGCTACTGTGTGGATATCCTCAATAAACTGACAGATGATCCGTACTCCGGCGATGTCTTCCATCTCCTTTTCCAGATTGTCAAAATCGATATTTTTACGCAGCATTTTATCCAGAATACTGGATACTGACTTAACACGACCGCTGACGCTGGCAATAGGGCAATAAATATTTTTCCTTTTATATTCGGTTTTGACATTATTGAGTTTTGTTACTAACTCCGATACAGCCTGACAATAGGGATCAAGCATTTCCCTCCAAAGCTGAATTTCCATAAACTTTTCTCTCCTTGATAGAAAGTTTTTATCCGGCTAAAGAAGCAAGAACACGTCTTACAAAATCATCATTTCTCTTTGCTGAAGAAATTGATAATGTTTCAGAGAAAGTGTGAATGTCCTTCATATCCGGTCCAATAGAAACAGCATCAAGACCCGGCAGCTTATTATAGAAAAGACCGCATTCAAGACCTGCATGAATTACTTCAACGACAGCATCCCGTCCTGTCAGATCCTTCCAGATAGAAGCCATAAGATCGCGAAGAGGAGATTCTTTTTTAAATTCCCAGGACGGATAGGGACCTGTGATCATAGCCGTACCGCCAAGAGTCCGTGCTGTATCCATAATAGTCTTTCCAACCAGATCTCTTTTCGACAGAATACTGCTTCTAACCGATGACTGTGTCTTAAACTCGTCTTCTGTTGTCCGCATAACACCAACATTAGAAGATGTTTCAACCAAGTCTTTAAGATTCTTTTCCATAGCAATCACACCATAAGGCATATTCAAAAGTTGAGTCAGAACATTTTGAAGCGTCATCTCTTCCATTACAAATATCTTTGCCTTATCGGTGTTTTCATCTGACAATTTTATTTCAAGACCATCGTCACATCCTGCCAGTTCAGACTTGTAAACAGCCTCTCTCCTTGCCATTTCTTCCTTAAATGTTATCAGTTGCTTTTCATTTTCAAAAAGAATATCAGCCGTTGCATTAAAGGGAATAACATTATCCTTCTGTCCGCCATTAAGACTGCTGACGGAAAACTGGCAGACATCCTTTAGTTCTGAAATCAGACGACCCATTAATTTAATAGCATTGGCGCGTCCCATGTTGATCATCTGACCGGAATGCCCACCCTTAAGTCCATCGATTACAACTTTCGCTGTGATACCTGTCTTTTCAATGCGTTTCACCGGAAGTGAGGTATTTACAGTCATACCACCGGCGCATCCGGCCGTTAAAATGCCTTCATCTTCAGAATCAAGATTGATCATAATGCGACCTTTGAGCATGCTCATATCAAGACCGGCAGCACCTAAAAGTCCGATTTCCTCATCTACAGTAAAGATGCATTCAATAGGAGGATGGGATATTGTGCGGTCAGCAAGCACCGCCATCATCATAGCAACAGCCACCCCATCATCTCCACCTAAAGTTGTGCCATCTGCTGTCAGCTCATCGCCATTAAGAATAAGCTTAATAGGATCCTTTAGGAAATCGTGAGTAGAATCAGTTGTTTTATCACCTACCATATCCATATGTCCCTGCAGGATCACACAGGGAGCATCAGCTTTGCAGTTCTGTCCATCTTTACAAATCACAACATTGTGAAATTCATCCTGTGTGTAACTTAGATTTTCTTCCTTTGCAAAATCACACAGAAAATTGCTAATAGCCTCCGTGTGACCCGACACACGAGGTATCTCCGATATCTTTTCAAAATAATATAAAAACGGATAATCTGAATCTTTACTAAAAATACTCACTCTGCACCTCTTTCTGTTCGTAATAGAATATTCGCAATTTGCTTTTCTTATTCATAAAAAAAGGAGAATGCTGTATCAGCACTCCCCTTACATTATTGACTTCAACATTTTAATGAACGACAGGTGTCCATTTCGTGTCCTGATTATTCAGCATCTTCTGTGTCTGTATCCAGAGTTTCTTCTTCAGCAGGGGCTTCTTCAACAGTTTCCTGTCCGGCCTGCGGAGACAGTTCAGAACGATTCTGATTAACAGTGTTGTAAGCTCCCTGAAGTGAATCAATGAAAGCCTTATATTTAGCACCAACATCTTCCAGTGTACCACCCATCAGCTGGCTTAAGTTTGCCAGCATATCATCAGTGTAGTTGATAGCTGAAAGTCGAATGCTGTTAGCATCAGATGTAGCAGAATCAAGAATTCCCTGTGCCTGCTGATTTGCACGATTGATAGTAGCATTAGCCTGAGCATAAGCCTGCTGTGTTACTTCGTGCTGACTTACCATTTCCTTTGCTCTTGCTTCCGCATTGGCAATAATGCCATCAGCCTTGGACTGAGCATCAGCCAGAATAGCATCTTTATTGGAAATAATTTTCTGGTAACGCTTAATCTCATCCGGTGTCTTTAAACGAAGTTCACGAAGAAGTTCTTCAAGTTCTTCTTTATTAACAACTATTTTTGTAGTAGATAAAGCCTGAAATTTGCAACCATCTACATATTCTTCAATTTCTTCAATAATCTGTTCAATTCTGCTGCTCATCTTTTCTCCTTGAAACCTATCAGATCTTTAATTTTTCTTTAACCTTTTCAGCTGCATATACCGGCACGAATCGTGATATATCCTCGCCATAAGAAGCCAGTTCCTTAACAGTAGTGGAACTTAAATAGGCATATTGCAGACTGGTAACCATCAGCATGGTATCAATATCAGGAGCAATGACACGATTCGTCTGCGCCAGCTGTAGCTCATACTCAAAATCAGTAATGGCTCTCAACCCTCTGATCATAACCTGTGCATCAACTGAACGAACAAAATTAACTGTCATGCCATCAAAAGAACATATCCGCACATTGGGTATATCCTCCGTCACTGCTTTTAGTATATTAACACGTTCATCTGTAGAAAACAACGGAGTTTTTTGTGAATTCCGTAAAACGCCAACCACCAGTTCATCGAACTGTGCAGCCGCTCTTTTTATGATATCCAGATGTCCGTTTGTAACCGGATCAAAGGTTCCGGGGTAAACTGCTCTTCTCACTTTTAAGCTTCATCTGCCTTTCTCAAAAATACATGCTTATTATTTTTGTATATTTTTTCCTTATAAATCTCGAATCCAAAATCCGGTACATAATCCATCTTCGTATCTCTGGAAGCTTCCACTACGACGATGGTATCTTCATTTACAAGTGGGCTTCCTGACAATACTTCAAGGGTCTGTTTTTCCAGCTCTTTGTCATAAGGCGGATCCATAAAGATAATATCAAAAGCCGGTCCGCTTTCAAGTCCCTTCAAAGCTGAAAGAACTTCCTGTTTCATAATTTTTGCTTTATCCGTAAATTTTGTAAAAGTCAAATTCTCTTCTATACATTTCAACGCCGCCCGATCTCTTTCAACAAAAACAGCAATCGCCGCACCCCGGCTGATTGCTTCAATGCCGATAGCTCCGCTTCCGGAAAATAAATCAAGAAAACGGCAGCCATTCAGGTACGGCATCAGAATATTAAAAAGAGTCTCTTTTGTTTTGTCCGTAGTAGGACGAACGTCCATACTAGGCACAGTCTTCAGCGGCAGGCTTCTTGCTATCCCCGCTATCACTCTCATACGAAAGGTACTTCCTCCTTACTGATACTCATTCTCCAGTCAAGATCACCCCGATCAAGTCCCAGAATGAGCATCTCTGCTGTTGCGATATTTGTAGCAACCGGAATACTGTTCAGGTCACAGGCCTTCATGATAATGCTGATATCCGGATCCTGAGTACTGATCATATTAGGGTTGTAAAATAATATAACCAAATCCATGGCATTGCGATCAATCATTTCTTTAAACTGTTTATCGCCCCCAATGCTTCCCGGTAAAAATTTATGGACATGAAGGTTAGCAGCTGCTTCAATGCGCCGCCCTGTCGTGCCAGTTGCATATATATCATGTCTTGCTAAAATATTTTTATAGGCTATGCAGAAATCTTCAATAAGAATTCTTTTGCTATTATGTGCAATTATTCCGATATTCATGTGTTGTTCACCTCTCTCAGCATCGAAAATTATAGCAAATATAGATAGGTTATGCAATAAAAAGCACTTCTTTTTTGTGTTTATTTACAAAGACATTACAGGATGATATTTTTATCATCCTCACTTAGATAATTCTTTATTTTTCGAGACAGATCCAGATAATTTTCATCCACAAGATAAGGATCATCCTTCAAAATAGAAGCAGCAGCATCAGAAGCCATTTTAAGAATTTCCTCATCTCTGAAAATATCCGCTATTTTAAAAAGTGAAGCACCGCTCTGACGAATTCCCAAAAGATCACCGGATCCTCTTATTTCAAAGTCTTTTTGTGCAATTTCCAAACCATCGTGAGATTTGCTCAAAACATCCAGGCGCTGTTTAATTGTATCATTCATCATTCCTGCCACAAAAATGCAGTAAGACTGATCCTTCCCTCTTCCCACACGCCCCCGCAGCTGGTGAAGTGCTGCCAGACCAAAACGTTCTGCATTTTCAACCAGCATCACAGTCGCATTAGGTACATCAACACCGACTTCAACTACCGTCGTGGATACCAGGACATCTATATGACCATTCGAAAATTCAGCCATAACAGAATCCTTTTCTCTGCTTTTCATTCTGCCGTGAAGAATGCCGATTTTTGCCCCCGGTATTTCCTTTTTAAGTTTTCTGGCATAATCCATGACATTTTCAGCCTCAAGTCCCTCAGATTCTTCAATAAGAGGACAGACAACATAAGCCTGATGGTCATCTTCAATCTGTTTTTTGATAAAGCGATAGGCCGATGGGCGATAGGCTGTATCTACCACAGCTGTTTTAATCTTTAGACGTTCGCCCGGCATTTCGTTGATAACAGAAACTGCCATATCACTGTAAATAACAACTCCCATAGTACGCGGAATAGGCGTTGCACTCATAACCAGCATGTGAGGTTTCAAACCTTTATCTGTGAATTCCTGCCTTTGCCGCACCCCAAATCGGTGTTGTTCATCCGTTATAACAAGTGCCAGTTTTTTATACAGAACTTTTTGCTGAATCAGGGCATGTGTACCAATTACAACATTTGCTTCACCAGAGCATATCTTTTCCGCTGCTTCACGTTTTTCATTGGCTTTCATAGAGCCAACAAGGAGAACAGGTTGAATATTTTTGAATATACCTTCCTCGAGCATCTTTTGTATATTCCGATAATGTTGTCTTGCAAGAACCTCAGTAGGTGCC
>CAVDGK010000109.1:0-6412 GCA_963607995.1 Oscillospiraceae bacterium
ACGTTATCCCGTTTGAATGAAGAAAACCCTTTTCCGATGCGCAGTGAGTTTTCCTTAAGTGACGTGCTTTGGGAGATCGGTGAACCGTTTGTGAATCTGGCCAAAGCCAAGGGGAAACATTATGTGCAGGATATAGCAGATGACCTAACCATGGTGGGAGACCGGACGGCTATTCAGCAGATGATTTCTATTTTACTGGATAATGCCCTTAAATATTCCCCGGATGGAGCCAATATCATTTTGGAAGCCAGGAAAAGCGGCAGGAAAAATATCATTACCGTTTCCAATACCATTCATCAGTCTATTAAAGCCGACACATCTCATTTATTTGATCGTTTTTATCGTGCTGATGAATCCCATTCCGGTCAGATTGGCGGAACCGGCATTGGCTTATCCATTGCCAAAGCCACAGCCGAAACCCACGGCGGTAAAATATCCGTCAAACAGGATGGCCGGATCATAAAATTTGAAATTGTTTTATAAAAAATATATATCAAAGATTCAACTTATGGATACTGCCGGAAGTTGGATCTTTTTTAATTGTGTTTATTCTGTGTACGTTTCAGGTTCATTTCAGGTTAAAACGATAATATTTCCCAGTTACCTGATATAAACAGGCAAGGAGGAAATAAGACATGATTCAGGTTTCTCACCTAACAAAGTATTATGGTGATTTCCTGGCAGTCAACGACCTGTCCTTCGAAATTGAAGACGGACACGTCTATGGCTTCTTAGGCCCAAACGGCGCCGGAAAATCAACCACCATGAACATCATGACAGGCTGCCTTTCACCAACGGCAGGAACAGTCAAAATCGGCGGATATGACATCATGGAAGAACCCGAAAAAGCCAAAAAACTCATCGGTTACCTTCCTGAAATCCCACCTCTTTATCTCAATGAAACCCCACAGGAATACCTTACCTTCGTCGGCGAAGCCAAGGGACTTCGGGGTAAAGAACTGCGGGCTGAAATTGACAAAGCCGTGGAAAGTGCCGGTATTGATACCGTTCGGGATCGCCTTATCGGAACCCTTTCAAAAGGTTACAAACAAAGAGTTGGTATTGCCCAGGCTCTTCTGGGTAAACCGGAAGTTATTATCTTGGACGAGCCTACGGTAGGTCTTGACCCCATTCAGATCATTGAAATCCGTGACCTTATCAAAAATCTGGGAAAAGAACATACCGTTATTTTAAGTTCCCACATTCTGTCTGAAGTTCAGGCTGTCTGTGAACAGGTTATGATCATTTCAAAAGGTAAACTGGTAGCCTTTGATGCACCTGAAAACCTTGAAAAACTCCTGACAGCTTCCAACGGCATTACCTTCCAGGTAGAGGCATCCAAAGAAGAAGCTGAGGAAATCCTTTCCGGTATGGAAGAACTCTCCGGTTATGAAATCAAGGAAGCAGAAGGCGTCATCAGCGTTCTGGCCCACCTTACAGAAGGTCAGGATACAAAGGCTGTTTGCGGCAGGCTGACACTGGCCTTTGCCTCTAAGGGCCTTCCAGTCTTTGAAATGAAGACAAAGAAAGCAAACCTTGAAGATGTATTCCTTGAACTGACAGAAGGCGGTATTGCAGAAGATGATGTAAGAGAAGAAGACCTTCCGGAAGACTATGAGCCGGAAATTATCGCTTCTGAGCATGCTCAGGATGTACCGGATGAAAGTCGGGATGATGCTCAGGGGACAGACCTTCAAAAAATAGAAACCGTTGAAGATGTTATCCATGCAGCCGGTGCTGAAATTGTAGAAGATAAAAATTATGGTGTGGTTGAGCAGGATAATGATACAGAAAGTGAGGTGGAAGAGTAATGACAGCTATTCTCAAGCATGAACTGAGAAGTGCCTTCAATAACCTGACATTCTATCTGTTCTGTGCAGCTCTTTTATGTTTTGTGGGCATTGGTGCCATGATCTATAATATCCAGTCATCTGTTGCAAACTTTGAATATGCCCTGAACTTTGTTTCAATCGGTTTGGTCGTTATCATTCCGGTTCTGACAATGAAATCCTTTGCTGAAGAACGTAAGCAGAAAACGGATCAGCTGCTTTATTCCCTGCCGCTTAATACCTGGCAGATCGTTATCGGTAAATACCTGGCTCTGGTTATTCTTTTCCTGATTCCGGTAGCCATTATCAGCGTTTATCCCTTTATTTTTTCAAAGTTCGGTGAAGTTTATCTTCCCAGTGCTTATGGCTCAATGGCTGCCTTCTTTATTATGGGTATTGCCCTTATTGCCGTTGGTATGTTTATTTCCACACTGACAGAAAATCAGGGATTTGCAGCCGGTATTGCCATTGTGCTTTTCCTGTTTAACTATTACAGTGTTAAGCTCTCTGAGCAGGTATCATCCACGGCTCTTGGAAGCATGATCACCCTTATTGTTATTGCAGCCATCATCGGCTTTGTCGTAAAGGCTCTGACAAAAAATAATGCCATTTCACTGGGGGTAGGCGGAGTGCTCATTGTCATTATCGTCGTTACTTATCTGGTGGCATCTGATAAATTTGAAGGTCTTGTACCGAATATCATGGAAAGCCTTTCCTTATTTAACCATTTTACAACCTTTGTAAATGGTGTATTTGATATGACAGGCATTGTCTTTTATGCCTCTGTTATCATTGCCGGCCTTTTCCTGACGGCGCAGTCACTGGAGAAGAGGAGGTATAACTGATGAAATTTAAGAAAAATCGCACTAAGATTTCCAGTCGTATTGCGGCAAAGGGCGGTTCTTATTCTATTATCGTGACAGCAATCGTGCTGGCTATCCTGGTGGCTGTCAATGTGCTGGTCAATGCCCTTCCTACAGCGACAACCAAGTATGATATGACATCCACCAATCTTTATTCTGTTACCAGCAGTACAAAAGCCGTTGTCAATGCTCTTGAAAAGGATGTTGATATTTACTGGATCGTACAGGCTGATCAGGAAAATGATGTAATTGAAAATCTTCTTGGAAAATATGAGAGCCTTTCTTCCCATATTACCGTTACGAAGAAAAATCCGGATGTTTATCCGACATTTGCTTCCCAGTATACAGATGAAGATGTTCCAAATAACTCCCTCATCGTTGTATGCGGAGACAAGAGCCGTTTTATCAGCTACAACGATATCTATCTGACAGATGTTGATTACAGCACCTATTCCTATGTTTATTCCTTCGATGGTGAAGGTGCTATCACATCAGCTATTGATTATGTTATTTCTGATGAGCTGCCCAAGATTTATAAACTGGAAGGCCATGGTGAGGAAGATCTGCCTACCGAAGTTTCTAACCAGATCGAGAAAGAAAATATGGAAGTGGAGACACTTTCATTGGTAAGTGAAGGTGAAGTACCGGATGATGCTGACGTACTTCTCATCTACGCACCGGAAACCGACATTTCTGAAGAAGAAGCTGAAATTATTGAAAATTATATTGATAATGGCGGTAAGGTTCTGGCTATTGCCGGCGAAACAGAAAATGGTATGCTCACTAACCTCTCCAGCGTGCTCAGCTATTATGGCGTTGAGTCCACGGACGGCATCGTTGTAGAAGGTGACAGCAGCCATTATGCATTCCAGCAGCCCTACATTCTTCTTCCGATCATTGAGTCTAATACGATTACAGATCCGCTGATCGAGAGCAGCTACAATGTTATCTTCCCCATTGCCCAGGGTCTGAAGATCACAGGAAGCAAGGCTACATCCCTTCTGACTACATCCGATTCTTCTTTCAGTAAGGCTGCCGGCTTTAACCTGACAACCTACGAAAAGGAAGATGGGGATACAGATGGTTCATTCTCAGTTGCTGTTTCTATCAGTGCTGATAATGATGGCCAGCTGATCTGGTTTGCATCCAACTACTTCCTGCAGGATACTTATAATGCTTATTCATCAGGTGCAAATCTTGACCTTGTTATGAATGCCTTCTCAAGCCTTATCGGTGAGAGAGATGCCGTATCCATCAGAAGCAAGTCTCTGAGCTACAACTACCTGACGATTCCGGATTCTACAGCTTCTATGCTGAAGGCCTGGATGATCGGTATCATTCCGGTGGTATTCGTTATCTATGGTATCTTTACAGTGATTGACAGGAGGAAGAAGAGACATGCGTAAAAAAACGAAGCTCTGCATTCTCCTTGGCGTACTGGCTGCCGTTTGCGTGGCAGCCTTCGCCGTCAGCCGCTATGAGGAGAAGAAAGAGGAAATAAAAAACAGCGGAGATGTTATTCTTGAGGTGGCCTCAGATGATGTGACAGCTCTTTCCTGGACCAATGAAAATGGTACTTACTCATTTACAAAAAATGATGATACATGGACATACGATGATGATTCAGCTTTCCCGGTGGATGCCGATAAGATTACAAATCTGATTTCCCAGTTCGAATCTCTGTCTGCTGCCTTTTCTATTGAAAATGTTGATGACTACAGCCAGTATGGTCTTGATGATCCGGTGTGCACGATTAACATGACAGCTGGCGATACCACCTACGAAATAAAGCTTGGTAATTTCAGTTCACTGGATGAAGAACGGTATGTCTCCATTGGCGATGGTAATGCTTATCTGCTGGCAGATGATCCGTATGATGAATTTGATGCTGAGCTGAAAGATGTGGTACTGGATGATGAAATCCCATCCTTCGATCAGGCTACGCAGATTACATTCAGCGGAGATGAGGATTATACCATTACTTATAATGAAGATGGCAAGAGTATTTGCGAGGATGATGTTTACTTCACAGATGACAAGCCTCTTGATACGGATAATGTTAATACTCTGCTTAAGGCTATTAAGAATCTGGATCTCAGTGAATATGTTACCTATAACGTAACGGATGATGAGCTGGCAACTTACGGTCTTGATAATCCCTCCATTACGATTTCACTGGATTATTCCATTGAGGCCGATGAAAAAAATGATGTCGAGGCTTCCAGTGGAACAGTAAATATATCCGTGGCAAAGAATCCGGAAGAGGAAGCAGCTTACGAAGAGGCTGTTGAAAATGACGAGGATGATCTGCCGGATGTGACATGTTATGCACGTATCGGCGATTCTCAGATCGTTTATAAGATTTCGGAAAGCAGCTATAATTCCCTGACATCTGTATCTTACGAGGATCTTCGTCATCAGAAAATGTTCAACGGTGATTTCAGTACAGTCACATCCATCGATGTAACTTTAAATGGTGAGACTTACACCTTCACCTATACACCATCTGACGAGAAAGATGAGGATGGAACATGGTCTTACAATGATGAAGAATTTACCATCACAACCCTTAAAGATGCTTTAACCGGCATTACCTTGGGCACTGATACGGATGAGGATCCTTCTGATCAGGAAGAGATTTCCTTTACGCTTCATCTTGATAATGAAGACTTCCCCACCTTTACAGCAACTATTTACCGTTATGACGGTACCAACTGCATCGCTGTAACAGATGATGGAGAAAGCTTCGTATCCAGAACCAATACGGTTTCCATTGTTGAAGCAGTCAATTCCATTGTATTAAACAGCTAAAAAATCAGCCGGGAAGCACTTTGTGTTTCCCGGCAATGCTTTTAAAGAAAAATCTCCCGGCTGAGGGCTCAGCACGGGAGATTTTTTGAATTGTTGAATATACTTTTAAATCGTTACTTCTTATCCTTCGGCAGGACAATGTTTAAGATAATGGCAATGAGGGCTGCCGGAACGATGCCGGATCCGCCAAATATATATGTCATCCAGGTAGGCATGAAGGACTGAACAGCTGTGGTAGAGCCGATACCATAGCCAAGACCTAAAGCAACTGAAATGATGGTGGCATTGCGGCCATCGATGGGTCCGTTTTCGGTGATCAGATTGATGCCGGAAACAACAATTGAGGCAAACATCATAACGGCAGCACCGCCAAGAACCGGCTGGGGCATAATGGAAATAATAGCACCAACCTTTGGGAAAAGTCCAGCCAGAATGAGAATTATGGCTCCCATGGCAATCGCAAAACGGTTAACAACTTTAGTAATACCTACAAGGCCGACATTCTGGCTAAATGATGTGTTAGGCAATACACCAAACAAAGAAGCCAGAGAAGAACCGAGACCGTCACAGATAACAGAACCGGAAAGTTCTTTGTCTGTAGCTTCACGGCCAAGACCGCCTTTAACGGTGCCGGCTGTATCACCGATGGTTTCCACGGCTGTTACTACAAACATGATCAGCATGGGAATGATGGCTTCAGCATTAAATTGAAGTTTAACCGGCATAAAGCTGGGAATGGCAAACCAGGCAGCATCTTTAACTTCAGACCATTTTGTAATATAGGCACAGGTAACTTCGGTACCATCGATGATGGTGGTATGGGGCAGGCACAGACCCATGATAAAGGAAACAATGTAACCCACAATGATGCCCAAAAGAATGGAGGCTACGGATGGGAATCCCTTAAAG
>CAVDGK010000110.1:0-6327 GCA_963607995.1 Oscillospiraceae bacterium
AGCTTCTTGGTTCCGATTATCCGGAAAAGCTTATGATCGATATTTTTGAAAAAGTAGAACTTTCTTATGATCCGGCAACGAATATGATCACAGTTCCTACCTGGAGACAGGATGTATTGAGAACCTGCGATCTGGCTGAAGAAGTAGCCCGTTTCTATGGCTATGATAAAATTCCCACTACACTGCCGGCAGGTGAAGCTACGGCAGGGGGCCTTCAGTTTGATATGCGTATTAACGAGATGGTTCGCCAGATTGCCGAGGATAATGGCTTTTCACAGGCTTATTGCTATTCATTTGAAAGCCCAAAGGTTTTTGATAAACTGCTTCTGGATGAAAATGATACACTGCGCCAGGCTATTGAAATCAGTAATCCTCTTGGCGAAGATTTCTCCATTATGAGAACTTCTTCTCTTAATGGTATTCTGACATCTCTTGGCTTCAACAGCAGCCATCGAAATAAAAATGTCCGTCTTTATGAAATGGGAAATGTTTATCTTCCCAAATCTCTTCCGCTGACAGAACTTCCGGATGAGAGAATGAAGCTGACACTGGGCTTCTATGGTGAAGGTGATTTCTTCGATATGAAGGGCATTATAGAAATGATCCTGACTAAGCTTGGTCTTAAAAAAGCACCGGAGTACGCAGTGGGAGAATTAAAAAATTATCTCCATCCGGGTCGTCAGGCAGAAATTTCTTATGAAGGTGAAAATATCGGCTTTTTAGGTGAGGTACATCCTACGGTACGCAAGACATATGGTATTCAGGAAAGAGCAATCATTGCTGTTATTGATATGCCTACCGTTGATAAATTTGCTTCTTTTGATCGTAAATTTGTCGGTATTGCCCGTTTTCCGGCTGTATCTCGTGATATCAGTATGCTGGTTCCTCATGATGTTACAAATGGTGAAATTGAAAAGATTATCAGTCAAAGAGGCGGCAAACTTCTTGAAAGTTGCAGACTCTTTGATATTTACGAGGGTGCTCCTGTTCAGGCCGGCTATAAATCGATGGCTTATAATCTGACTTTCAGAAATAAAGAAAAAACCATGGAAGAAGCTGATATTGCGACCGTTATGAAGAAAATTCTGAACGGACTTGAACAAATGGGAATTTCATTGAGAAGCTGATAAAATGATAATTTATATTTTAAGACACGGAACGACAGAATGGAATCGCCTTGGTCGTCTCCAGGGGATTCATAATACGCCTTTAAATCAGGCTGGTCGGGATCTGGCTCGCGAAACCGGTAAAGGCATGAAAGATGTTCATCTTGATCTGGTTATCTCCAGCCCATTGGATCGGGCCTATGAAACGGCTCAGATTGTTTGTGAAGGGAGAGATATTCCTTTCATTAAAGATGAACGCCTGAAGGAAATTGATTTCGGTGAATGGGAAGGCCTGATCTGTGCCGGTGAAAATGCACAGATTACGCATGAGGAAATTAAACGATACAATGATCTCAGCGATGGTAATTTTAAATCCCAAAGTGGGGAATCCCTCAATGAGGTTATTGCCAGAGCTGAGGGATTTATGCAGGATCTTTTATCCAAAAAAGAACTGGAGGAGAAGAGTATTCTGCTTTCAACTCATGGTGCATTTGCCAGAGCCTTAACTCATTGCTATTGGCAGGACAATGATTTCTGGCATGGCTGTGTCCCGCCAAACTGCTCTGTCAGCATTCTGACAGCAAAAAACGGTAAACTGATGGATCTTGAGGCAGATCATATTTATTATGCTGCTGCTCCTGAAAATTTTTATTCTTTAAAATAATATGAAAACATCTGATTTTTGGTATGATCTTCCGGAAGAACTGATCGCACAGGATCCCCTTAAGGACAGATCTTCATCACGCCTTCTTCATATGGACAGGGAAAGCGGTGAACTTAAACATGGTGTCTTTACAGACATTGTTAATTACCTGCATGCAGGGGATGTCCTGGTTATTAATAATACAAAAGTTATACCGGCCAGACTGATCGGCGTAAAAGAAGGAAGCGGCGGAAAGATTGAAATCCTGCTGCTGAAGAGACTTACGGATACAGATTGGGAATGTCTGGTAAAACCCGGAAAGAAACTGCGTACCGGAGCAAGAGTGGTGTTCGGAGATGGTCTGCTGAAAGCGGAAATAGCAGAAGTCTATCCTGACGGAAACCGTCGCGTGCGCTTTGAATTTGAGGGAATCTTTGAAGAGATTCTGGATCAGCTGGGAGAAATGCCACTGCCACCTTATATTCACAATCATTTAGAGGATGGCAGCCGCTATAACACGGTATATGCCCGCTTTGAAGGCTCTGCGGCAGCTCCTACAGCCGGCCTGCATTTCACAACAGACCTTTTAAATAAGGTGAAAGAAATGGGCATCATTATAGCTCCTGTTACGCTTCATGTAGGGCTTGGCACCTTCAGACCTGTTAAGACAGACAATGTTGAAACTCATCATATGCATGTAGAAAGCTATCAGGTTTCTGAGGAGACAGCAGCAATCATTAATAAGGCCAAAGAAGAAGGACGCCGCGTTATCTGCGTTGGGACTACAAGTTGTCGTACTCTGGAAAGTGCTGCCGATCGTAAAGGCCATATTATGGCAGGCAGTGATGATACCGATATATTTATTTATCCAGGTTATGAGTTTAAAATCATGGACGGTCTTATTACAAACTTCCATCTTCCGGAAAGTACGCTGATCATGCTGGTATCTGCTTTTGCCGGAAAAGAACATGTTCTGACTGCTTATGAAAAAGCAGTTCAGGAGAAATATCGTTTCTTCAGTTTTGGAGATGCCATGATGATTGACTGAATATTTGATAAGAATGGGATTTCGTTAAATTATAAAAAAATATTTGACGTAGTCAGAAGATTGTGATATTATGTCACAGTATGCCGCACAGAGAGGCTGACAAGTGTTATTTAGAATGTTTAGATAACCGCCAAATCTGGCGAGTAATGATAAGAAGGAGGTGCGCTTCATGTACGCAATTATTGCAACAGGCGGTAAACAGTACAAAGTGGCCGAGGGCGATGTCATCAGAGTCGAAAAGCTTGGCAAAGAAGTTGGCGAGACTGTTACTTTTGAAGATGTTTTAGCAGTAAGCAATGATGGTCTTAAGGTTGGCGATGACGTTAAGGGTGCAACAGTCGAAGCTAAGGTTATTCGCAATGCACGCGCTAAGAAGGTTATCGTTTACAGATATAAACCGAAAACAGGCTATCATAAGAAGAACGGTCATAGACAGTCTTATACAGCAGTTAAGATTGAAAAGATCAATGGCTAATTTCTATTAACAAGCATCGGAGGTGAATTTAAATGGCACATAAGAAGGGCGTTGGCTCTACCAAAAACGGCCGTGATTCCGAAGCTAAGCGTTTAGGCGCAAAGAGAGCTGACGGACAGTTCGTAAAGGCTGGTAACATCCTTTACAGACAGCGCGGTACACATATCCATCCGGGTGAAAACGTCGGTATCGGCGGTGATGATACCCTTTATGCCAAAGCAGACGGTATTGTCCGTTTCAAGAGACTTGGCAAATTTAAGAAACAGTGCTGCATCGAAACAGTTGCTGAAAAAGCAGAGTAATCGCAGCGTCTGTGAAACAGATTTTAGGAGGCTCCGGACCATGATTGGCCCGGAGTTCTTTTTTATCATAATTGAGTTGTATACTTTAAAGTGTTAAAATGCAGGTAGGGTTTTAGAATCAATTGTATGTGTTTGTCAATGCAGTAAAGTTTTTGATTTCAAATCTTAGCTGAATTACTGCAGCAACTTACAGCAAAACAATCCCTTTGCATAAATTTCAATAATAGAAAAGATTACTATAGAGGAGAATTTTATGTTCCTGGATCAGGCAAGAATACAGATCAGTTCAGGTAAAGGCGGAGACGGGCATGTCAGCTTCCGTCGCGAAAAGTATGTCCCGGCCGGCGGCCCTGATGGTGGTGACGGTGGCAAAGGCGGTGATGTGATCTGCTTAGTAGATAAGGGAATGAATACCCTCTTTTACTATAAGCATCGTTATAAATTCAAGGCTCAGGATGGTGAAGAAGGCAGGCAGAAAAGACAGCACGGAGCCAATGGTGAGGATCTTATTCTTAAAGTTCCGGAAGGCACCATTGTAAGAGAAGAAAAATCAGGTAAGGTTATCGCTGATATGTCCGGTGATAATATGCGGCAGATTCTTATTCATGGAGGAAGAGGCGGAAAAGGCAATATGAATTATGCTACGCCTACTATGCAGGCTCCCCAGTATGCCCAGCCTGGAAAAGATGCCATTACGCTTAATGTTCTTCTTGAGCTTAAAATTGTAGCTGATGTCGGTCTGATCGGTTTTCCAAATGCCGGTAAATCAACCTTCCTTTCAGCCGTAACTAACGCACAGCCAAAGATTGCCAATTATCCTTTTACGACAATTGATCCGAATCTTGGCGTTGTCAATTTGGATGAAGGACGTGGCTATGTCATTGCCGATATGCCCGGACTTATTGAAGGTGCATCTGATGGTGTTGGACTTGGACATCGTTTCCTGCGTCATATTGAAAGAACAAGGGTTCTTATTCACTTGGTTGATGCAGCTTCTTTTGATGGACGTGACCCGGTAGAAGATGTCTATGCCATCAATAAAGAACTTGAAAAATATAATCCGGAGCTTTTGAATAAACCGATGGTAATCGCTGCTAACAAAATCGATTCCACGGGTTATCTCGAGGAAGATCCGGTTGAAAAATTAAAGAAAGAATTTGAACCTCAGGGTTTCAAAGTATATCCTATTTCTGCAGCTACAGGAGAAGGTATCAAACCTCTTCTTTATGAAGTTTATGATCTTCTTGAAAATGTTGCCACCGAAACTCTGACCTATTCGCAAGAGTATTTTCCGGACGAGGAAGCTGGAATGGAAGACCTTCCCTATACTATTTCCGTTGAGAAGGGCGATGATGGTGATGTTTATGTGGTTGAAGGTCCGAAAATTGAAAAGATGCTGGGATATACAAATCTTGAAAGCGAAAAAGGCTTTATTTTCTTTCAGCATTTCTTCACAAATACAGGCATCGAAGCAGAGCTTAAGGCTATGGGACTCAAAAATGAAGATACTGTTCGTATGTATGGACATCAGTTCACCTACTATTCTGATATAGAAGGTTATGATGAAAATGAGGATATAACGGATGAGTCGTAAGATTGGCATCATGGGCGGCACATTTAATCCTATTCATACAGGTCATCTTATTTTGGGTGAATCGGCGGCAACTGAGCTTAATCTTGATTTCGTCTGGTATATGCCGGCAGGCAATCCACCACATAAGAAGATAAAAAATGCTGTTCTGGATGAAGAACGGATTGAAATGGTGAAACTTGCCATTGCTGAAAATGAATATTTCGGTTTATCACTTCATGACATGAATCAGGATGGGTACTGTTATACCTATCGTATGCTTGAAGAACTTCATAATGAAAATCCAAATGATAAACTTTATTTTATTATGGGGGCCGACAGCCTTTTCGATTTTGATACCTGGCTGGAACCGGCACGCATTGCAGCCGCCTGTACGCTTGTTGTAGCCGTACGGGATCATGCAGAGGTTAATGCCTTCAAAGAAGCTATAAAGCATGTAGAAGAGGCTTACAAGGCGTCTATTTATGTATTGGAGACACCTAACATAGATATTTCATCACATGAAATCAGACGGAAGGTCTTTGAAAAGAAAAGTATCCGTTATTACGTACCGGAAGCCGTACGCCAATATATTATAGAACATCAGTTATATTTGGAAGATGAAAATGAAAATTGAAAAAATAGAAGAACGGGTACAGAAAGCCATGGATGATAAGCGCTATCGTCACACGCTGGGGGTTGCCTATACAGCCGCTTCCATGGCCATGGTCTTTGATGTAGATATCCAGCAGGCATATACAGCGGGCATGCTTCATGATTGTGCTAAACAGCTGGGGGATGAAAAGCTGCTGAAACTGAGTGAAAAATACAATATAGAGTTTTCTGATTGCGAAAGAAAAAATCCTTTTCTTTTGCATGCTAAAGTGGGATCCGCACTGGCTCAGGATAAATATAAAGTTGATGATGCTGACATTATCAGTGCAATCAGATGGCATACAACGGGAAAAGAGAATATGTCAAAACTTGAGCAGATTATTTTCCTGGCAGATTATATCGAACCTGGCCGCAATAAAGTAAAGGAACTTCCTGAAATCAGAAAGGCAGCTTTTGAAAATCTTGATGAGTGCTGCTTTATGGTCTTAGATAACATGCTTAGATATCTCTCTGAAAAAGGCGGTGATATCGATCCGCCTACACGGTCAGCCTATAATTATTATAAAGA
>CAVDGK010000111.1:0-6296 GCA_963607995.1 Oscillospiraceae bacterium
GCAGTCCGCTTCCCGCATGGTATCCTCATCATGTTCCACCACGATGACACTGTTACCCATATCCCGAAGATGCTTTAAGGTTGCCAGCAGTTTATTATTATCCCTTTGGTGAAGGCCGATGCTGGGTTCATCCAGAATATAAGCAACACCTACCAGACCGCTGCCGATCTGAGTTGCCAGGCGAATACGCTGGGCTTCCCCACCGGACAAAGTACCGGTCATACGGGAAAGGGTAAGATAATCAAGACCTACCTCGATAAGGAAATTGGAACGGGCCTTTATTTCCTTGAGAATCGGTTCCGCAATGACACTCTGCATCTTTGTAAGCTTTAATTTTTCAAAAAAAGCCTTAAAGCGTGTCAGGGGATAATCCGTCAGATCGATGATATTTTTATCACCGATGGTTACTGCCAGAGAGCTTTCCTTCAGTCTCTGACCCTTACAGCGGGCACAGGGCGATATCCGCATGAATTTTTCATATTCCTGCTTCGTCCAGTCAGATGACGTTTCACGATAGCGGCGATTCACATTAGCTATAATACCTTCAAAGGCAATATCATAAACACCTTCACCCCTTTGTCCCTTGTAATGAACTTTCACTTCCCGTCCATCGGTTCCGTAGATCAGCATTTTCTTAATAGCTGCCGGATATTTCTTAAAGGGCGTATCCAGATCAAATTTATATTCTTTTGCCAAAGCTTTTAAAATGGCATTTGTAAAGCTGCCTTCATCATTGGCACTCTGCCATCCCATAACCACAATGGCTCCTTCATTAATGGAAAGGCTCTGATCCGGGATCATGAGCTCCGGGTCAAATTCCATCTTATAACCAAGACCGGCACAATCCGGGCAGGCGCCAAATGGATTATTGAAAGAAAAGCTTCTGGGCTCGATTTCTTCCACACTGATGCCACAATCCGGGCAGGCAAAATTCTGACTGAAATGCAGATAATTGCCATCCATGGTATCCACCACAAGAAGGCCATCCGTCAGATTTAGCACCGTTTCGATGGAATCCGTCAGACGCTTTTCAATGCCCTCTTTAATCACCAGTCGATCCACTACGATTTCAATATTATGCTTTAAATTTTTGTCGAGAATAATATCTTCGCTCAGGTCATACATGCTGCCGTCCACCATGACCCGAACATAACCGCTTTTCCGCGCCTGTTCCAGAATCTTTTCGTGACGGCCTTTTCTTCCCCGAACCACCGGAGCCAGCAGTTGGATACGGCTCCTCTCCGGCAATTCCATGATCTGATCAACCATCTGATCCACAGACTGTTTAGCGATAACCCTGCCGCAGTTGGGACAATGAACCGTCCCCACCCGGGCGTAGAGAAGACGCATATAATCATAAATCTCCGTTACCGTTCCAACCGTAGACCGGGGATTTCGGTTAGTGGTTTTCTGATCAATGGCGATAGCAGGCGGAAGTCCTTCAATGCTTTCCACATCCGGCTTTTCCATCTGCCCCAGGAATTGACGAGCATAGGAAGACAGTGACTCCATATACCTTCTCTGGCCTTCCGCAAATATAGTATCAAAAGCCAGGGAACTTTTGCCGGAACCGGACAGGCCGGTGAGCACTACCAGCTCATTCCGGGGAATATCAACGCTTAAGTTCTTCAGATTATTTTCATTAGCTCCGCGGATGCGGATGAACTCTTTCTTCATTATAAAACCCTCTTTTAAATTCAGAATAAAAATTCACTCATAACCTGATTGCTGACATCAATACCTCGTTTCGTCAAAGCAATCCCATCCTTTTCCTTAATAAGGAGATTCTGTCCGATGAGCTTTTTCAATACTGAACCATAAACTTCTTCCATGGATTTTCCAAATCTCTCTTTAAATTCTGTCAGACTGACACCTTTCATAAGCCTCAGTCCCAGGAACATAAATTCTTCCATCTGATCTTTCCGCGTAAGCTTCTGGACATCCTCCCTGAGAATTTCCGTATTACCGCTCTCTTTAATGTAATCTGCCATGTCTGCCGTATTATGCCATCTTTCTTCATTCAATAAAGAAGAAGCCCCGAGGCCAAGGCCAAGATAGTCATCACCGGTCCAGTACTTTTTGTTATGCCGGCTTTCATAACCATTCTTTGCATAATTGGAAATCTCATACCTGTGATAGCCTGCTTTTTTCAGAACGTTTTCCGTCTGCTCATACATTTCTCTTTCGCTATCCTCATCCGGAAGAGCCAGGGCTTTTTTCTGATTTAATTCATAAAAAGGTGTTCCCTCTTCAATGATCAGACTATAAGCACTGATATGCTGACTTTGAAGGGATGTCACCTCCGTCAGGGTTTTTAGCCATGATTTCAGATTCTGTCCCGGAAGAGCCGACATGAGATCAATATTTATATTTTGAATGCCAAGACGCCGTACATGCTCATAGCTTTTTAAGAAATCATCTCGCCGATGAATCCGCCCCAGCATCTCAAGTTCCTTATCATTCATGGACTGAAGTCCCAGAGAAATGCGGTTTACATAATTTCCAATTACATCATCCAGCTCTTCCCTGTCTGTTCCGGGATTCATTTCCATGGTAATCTCCGCATTCTCCAAAATATTAAAATGATCCTGCAGAGCCTTGAAAATATCCCTCAGGCAGTCCGTCGGCAAAGCCGTTGGGGTACCGCCTCCGATAAAAACAGTATCTGCACCCCGCCCTTTCATCTCCCGGCCCACTGTCTCGATTTCCCGGATAAGAGCCCTTGTGTAGGCTCTTTTTACAAAATCATCTGCCGGGAATGAAAGAAAGTCGCAATAGGCACATTTTTTGACACAAAAGGGAATGTGCAGATACAATCCTAAAAATTTATTCTTCATCAAGCTTCAATACATTGAGGAAAGCTTCCTTGGGAATCTGGACATTTCCGATCTCCCTCATTTTCTTCTTGCCTTCCTTCTGTTTCTCCAAAAGCTTCTTTTTACGTGAAATATCACCACCGTAGCACTTGGCCAGAACGTCCTTTCTCATCTGACGCACCGTTTCCCGGGCAATGATCTTGGAACCGATGGCTGCCTGGATAGGAATATCAAAGAGCTGCCGCGGTATTTCCTTTTTAAGTCTCTCGCACATCTGACTGCCCCTCAGATAAGCATTCGGGGCATAGACAATGAATGACAGGGCATCCACGGTTTCATGGTTAACAAGAATATCCAGCTTCGTCAGTTCTGACTTATCATATCCATCCAATTCATAATCGAAAGATGCATAACCCCTTGAACGGGATTTCAAAGCATCAAAGAAGTCATAAATAATCTCATTAAGAGGCAAACGATACTTCAATGTTGCCCGGTTGGCATCCAGATATTCTGTACTCTGGTACACACCTCGTCTTTCCTGACACAGAGTCATGATGGGACCGATGTATTCTTTGGTCAACATAATTTCTGCTTTTACCATCGGTTCTTCCATATAATCAATCTCGGAAGGGTCCGGCAAATTAGACGGATTGGTCAGCTCGATCATGGTGCCGTCAGTTTTGTATACCTTATAAATAACACTTGGAGCCGTCGTAATAAGATCCAGATCATACTCTCTCTCCAGTCTCTGGGTAACGATATCCAGATGAAGAAGGCCGAGGAAGCCGCAGCGGAAACCAAAGCCTAAAGCTGTGGAACTTTCTGACTCAAACTGAAGAGCTGCATCATTAAGTTGAAGTTTTTCCAGGGCATCTCGCAAATCCGGATACTTATCTGACTGGGCCGGATAGACACCGCAATAAACCATGGGCTGGGGTTCCTGATACCCCGGAAGAGCTTCCTCTGCCTCCCGCCCTACTTCTGTAATGGTATCCCCTACCCGGGAATCCCGAAGATTTTTGATACTGGCGGTAATATAACCAACTTCACCAGCTGAAAGTTCATCGCAGGGAATATACTGGCCGGGGCCAAAATAGCCCACTTCCACTACGTCAAATTCTGCTCCTGTGGCCATCAATTTAATTCTGGTTCCCCGCTTAACGCAGCCATCCATGAGACGGCAGAATACAATAACACCGCGATAAGAGTCATAAAGCGAATCAAAGATAAGAGCTTTCAGAGGTGCTGTGGCATCTCCTGACGGAGCCGGCAACTGATGCACGATAGCTTCAAGGACATCATGAATATTAAGGCCGGTCTTAGCTGAAATCCGTGGTGCTTCTTCTGCATCAAGGCCGATAACTTCCTCTATTTCTTCTGCCACTTCATCCGGTCTGGCAGAAGGCAGGTCGATCTTGTTAATAACCGGCACGATTTCCAAGTCATGATCCAGAGCCAGGTAGACATTTCCCAACGTCTGGGCTTCCACCCCCTGGGTTGAGTCAACTACCAGGATGCAGCCATCGCAGGCAGCCAGGGAACGGGAAACTTCATAATTAAAGTCAACGTGTCCCGGGGTATCAATAAGATTAAAGATATATTCTTCCCCGTCATCTGCCTGATAAACCGTCCGGACGGTCTGGGCTTTAATGGTAATGCCTCTTTCTCTTTCCAGATCCATATTATCCAGAACCTGTTCCTGCATTTCCCGGGCTGTCAAAAGTCCCGTCTGTTCGATAATGCGGTCTGCCAGGGTGGATTTACCATGATCGATATGGGCGATAATACTGAAATTTCTAATATTTTTCTGATTCATAAATGCGTTTAATGCCTCACATTTTCCTAAAAGCCCCGATTATATCTTAAATACAGAGCTATTTTTTCGTATTCAGGCCGGAAACACCGACACATTATTATAACAATCCCCCGATTTTTTGACAACAAAACAATCCCTGTGTCTGACTTTCATATATCAAAAATCTATAGGATTTTAACACGGCAGGGAAGGATTATAGTGTATAATAAAGACCTGCAAAAGACGAAAAAGGATACCCTTCGGAGAAAACATGAATCATATTTCAGAAAATATAGCCACTCAGAACTTTGAACACGTTTACCTTTTATATGGAAGCGAAGCCTACATGCGCCGTAATGCTGCAAACAAACTCTGCGATGCAATCCTTCCGGCGCGCGATACCATGAACCGCACCCTCTATCAGGGAAAAGATGTCCGTGAAGGTGAAATCATCGATATGGCTGAAACCTGCCCCATGTTCGCCGAAAGACGCCTGATCATTATACGCGAATCCGGCTTCTTCAAAGGTACCACAGAACTTCTTCCTGATTATATGAGCAATATTCCCGAATATCTGACCATGGTTTTCATCGAAAGTGAAGTGGATAAAAGAAGCCGTCTCTATAAAGCCGTGGTAAAAAATGGCTATGCAGCAGAATTTACAACTCAGGATGAAAAGACACTGACAGGCTGGGTAGGCCGTCTTCTGAAAAGCGAAGGCAAACAGATCCGTGTGGATGATGCCCGGTATTTTCTTAGCCGTACCGGAAATGATATGGGACGCATCGCTCTGGAAGTCGATAAACTGGTGGCCTATACCAGTGGCCGTGATGTTATTACCAAAGACGATATCGACGCCCTGACCGGTCAGGAAATTGAAAACAAAATATTTGATATGGTTTCCGCCGTAGCTTCCGGGGAGAAAAATAAAGCTCTGACTCTTTATAATGACCTTCTGGAACTTAAAGAACCACCCATGCGAATCCTTATTCTCATTGAAAGACAGTATCGTCAGATGCTTTTGACATCAAAAATGAATGAAGAGCATGCATCAAATGGTGAAATAGCAAAGAAAGTAGGCATACCTCCTTTTGTGGTAGGCCGTTATTTGAATACCATTAAAAAGATGAGCAAGGATGAACTGCGCCGTGGTACAGAGTTATGCCTTGAAATGGAAGAACAAATAAAAAACGGCCGGATAACCGACCGTTTGTCTGTAGAATTACTGTTAATCTCTCTTACAGATTGATTACTTGCCAATTTTGTTGACAGCAGTTGCCATACGGGAGATCTTGCGGGAAGTGGTGTTCTTCTTCACAATACCCTTGGATGTTGCCATGCTCATAACCTTCTGCAGATTGGAAAGCTCAGCAACAGCGGCTTCTTTATTTCCCGCTGCAATGGCGCTATCAACTTTTTTGATCTGAGTCTTGATAGAAGACTTGACCGCTTTGTTGCGCAGAGCTTTTTTACGATTGACAAGAATTCTCTTCTTGGCGGACTTAATATTAGCCAAAATTCTTACCTCCATTAAAACAATCTCAGACTCGTCCTTACGGACACCTCAAATATTCTAATTTAATCAATCTTCCCTGTCAACATAAAAATATAGTTTTTATACCAAAAATCTATAGTTTTTTGACATCGTACGTCTCGCCAGAGGTACAGTTCCCGCAACATGCTAC
>CAVDGK010000112.1:0-6260 GCA_963607995.1 Oscillospiraceae bacterium
CATCATCCGATTGCCCTCAGTGAATTTTATATCAAAAAGATATAGCATCCAACTTGGTTAGGGTTTGGGATGCTATTTCTTTTTATTATGATTATCGATGTACGATAGAGTTGCAAAAATGACCAACAACAGAGTAAGAATTTCCATTGTGTTCATGGCATCACCCTCTTTCTAAGACTTGAGGGCATCATTTAGAAAACGCATCCGCATTCTTCCTTCAGACCATACAATCAAATCTTATCAACAAATCCACGCACCGTCTATGAATGGACTGAAATTGGATTTGTTAAATATTTCTGAATGTTGAAAATGATTAGATATCATATCATCTACGAGCATCATACATTTAAAAAAACGAATGAATTTTTAAGCTTCTTACAGTGTATAAATCAGAAAACGAAAGCTGTCAAAAGCATATAGCAGATGGTCCCTCCGGCGATGGAGAGGAGCATCTGTCTTTTCCACAGGTGGAGGGCAGCGGTAACGATGATGGAAATAAATTCCGGGAGGCCGTGGGAGCTACTCAAGATGGAAATATCTTTTAAACAGTAGATAACCAGCATGCCAAAAACAGCAGATGGAAGAAAACGGCCAATGTATTGAATGAAGGCCGGGATCTTTTTGTTTTCGGAAAAAATAATGAAGGGCAGAAAGCGGGTGAGCATCGTGCCGGCTATACATAAAGCGATGGTTATAATCTGCTGCTGAAGGGTCATGTTTATATCCTTAATGTTTGATTTTACACAATCTATTAATTTTGAGTGACATGTTGACTTTGAGAAGAAGTGCTGAATGCAATTCAGGTACATAGTCAGTGGACAGTGCAGAAAATTTCGATATCCGTGGCAGAGATTTAAAAATTTCTCTATATTTCAACCATTTCCAATTTCTTCTTTGAGAGCGTAAGCACTAGAATAATAGCGGCCATGGTGGGAAGCATGAAATGATCTGCGCCAAAAAGCATGAGGCATATAACAGAGGCCAGAACTCCGAGACAGGATGAAAAATGATTTTTTTCTTTAAGCCACTGTTCCAGGAAAATAACAACAAACATAGCTGTCATGACAAAACTGATGCCGGACGTATCGATGGGAAGGTAAGAACCGATGATGCCCCCAAGAGTGGCACTTACACACCAGTAAATCTGATTCAGAAGGGTGACGAACAACATAAACCATCCCTTGTCCACATTTTCCGGAATATCCACGGAACAGTTGATGGAAAAGGTTTCATCACACATACCGAAGATCAGATAAAATTTCTTCCATCCCATACCTTTGAATTTACTGAGCATGGACAGACCGTAAAAAAGATGCCGGGCCTGGATCATTAAGGCCATGAAAAAGACCTGTACCGGGGCAAAAGGTGATAAAAGCATTTCCACGGCTACGAATTCCAGGGAACCACCGAAAATGAGCATGCTCATGAGCATGGGGTAAATAAAGGAAAAGCCGTTGGCATTCATGTAGATACCATAGGAAAGACCAAGAAAACAGAATCCGGTCAGAATCGGTATGGTATGAGGAAAGGCGGCTTTAAAAGCTTTTCGTTTCATGATAATTTCCATTCTCTAAAAATTGAATATAAAAAAATTAACACGATATGAGGAAACCATCAAGTCCATTAAAATTTTGTAAAGTCCTTATTTTTCCACATTTGCGGCATGGTTTATAGTATAATGCCCTTAAGTAGTCCGAATTTCTATTTTATTAAAGGAGATACGAATATGGGTTTGATCAAAGCAGCTCTCGGTTCTGCAAGCGGTGTACTGGCTGATCAGTGGAAAGAATATTTCTATTGCGATTCCATTCCGGCTGATGTACTGGCCCTTAAAGGACAGAAGAGAAAATCTTCAAATTCTTCAAATAAACATGGTTCCGACAATATTATTACAAATGGTTCCACCATCGCTGTAGCAGATGGCCAATGCATGATCATTGTAGATCAGGGTAAGGTAGTTGAACTTTGTGCCGAGCCTGGGGAATTTACTTATGATGCATCCTCCGAACCTTCTATTTTCGATGGAGGTAAGCTTAGCGATAATATCATGACCGTCTTCAATAATATTGGCAAGCGGTTTACCTATGGCGGCGAAGCACCTAAAGATCAGAGAATTTATTATTTTAATACAAAAGAAATTATCGGTAATAAATATGGCACACCTTCACAGGTTCCCTTCCGCGTGGTAGATGAAAGAGCCGGCATCGATATGGATGTATCTGTCAGATGCTTTGGTGAATACAGCTACCGCATTACGAATCCCATGCTTTTCTATACCAATGTTTGCGGAAATGTTTCCGATGTTTTCACAAGAGCTGACATTGATGGACAGCTTAAAAGTGAATTTTTAACAGCTCTTCAGCCGGCTTTTGCCCGTATTTCTGACATGGGCATTCGTTATTCATCGGTTCCGGGCCACACTCAGGAACTGGCACAGGCTCTTCAGAGCGAGCTGACCAGCAGCTGGAAAGAAACCCGTGGTATCGAGGTCGTTAAGGTTGGTGTTTCATCTATTAAGGCAAGTGAAGAAGATGAAGCTACCATTAAGGAAATGCAGAAGACAGCAGCTTTCATGGATCCTACCAGAGCCGCAGCTTACATGGTACAGTCTCAGGGCGAAGCTATGAAGACAGCAGCTGGTAATGCCGGCGGTGCTACAGTTGGCTTTATGGGAATGAATATGGCTCAGCAGGCCGGCGGTGTTAATGCTCAGAATCTTTTTGCCATGGGTCAGCAGGCTCAGCAGGAAGCACCGGCTAAGATTCAGCCGGAGGGGGGATCATGGAAATGTCCTTCCTGTGGTACATCTGCCAGTGGCAATTTCTGTCCGCAATGCGGAACTAAGAGACCATCTGATAATGCAAGCGGCTGGACTTGTCCCTCTTGCGGCAAGGTCAACCAGGGAAAGTTCTGCTCAGAATGCGGTACCAAGAAGCCGTCAGGTGAACCGCTTTACAAGTGCGATAAGTGCGGATGGCAGCCGGAAGATCCTAAGAATCCGCCGAAGTTCTGCCCCCAGTGCGGTGATCCTTTTAATGAAAATGATATCGTTTCATAATTAATTGATCAAAAAAATAGGAGCCGGAGCAATCCGGCTCTTACTATGTAAAAATCCCCGGTCAGGTTTAATTGACTGGGGAATTTTTGTTTTTATTCGACATCATCAAGGTCATCCGGCAGGATGGTGGTAATGTCTTCCTCTGTTGGATTTTCAATGGCGGCAATACGGGTGGCCTGGTTGGTAATGATGGCTTCGAACATATTCCGGACATCCCGGGCATTGGCAAAATTTTCACCCTTATTTTTTTCATGCTCATCGATTTTGGCCTTGATGGCAGTTCTGGCTTCTTCCGTCATACTGTAACTGTATTTTTGACAGTTCATTTCAAAGATACTCATCATTTCATCGGCAGTATAGTCCGGAAAATCAATGAATTTGTTGAAACGGGATTTAAGGCCGGGATTGCTGCTTATGAATTTTTCCATTGGCTCGGTGTAACCGGCGACTATGACCACGAAGTCACTGCGATTGTCTTCCATAGCTTTTAAGATAGTATCGATGGCTTCCTGACCAAAATCCTGCCCGTTTTTATTAAGAGCATAAGCTTCATCAACGAAAAGGATGCCGCCCATGGCTTCCTTTATTTTCTCCTGGGTTTTCAAAGCTGTCTGGCCAACATAGCCTGCTACCAGTCCGGAGCGGTCCACCTCTACCAACTGACCTTTTGAGAGAACCCCAATTTCTTTGTAGAGTTGGGCCAAAATGCGGGCTACCGTGGTTTTGCCGGTACCGGGATTGCCGCTGAAGACCAGATGAAGAGAAGTGGGGACAAATTTCATGCCCTTTTCTTCACGAAGCTTTTGCACTTTCATAAGGCTGATAAGTTCCTTGACGTCTTTTTTGACATTTACAAGACCGATGAGCTCTTCAAGCTGTTCCATGCCGCTTTTTTCTGGTTTCTTTTCTTCGGAGGAGGCAGCTGTTTCGGTTGTTTTTTCATTTTCATAAACAGATGTATTTTCGGAGACAGAGGTATTTTCCGACGCAATGTCTGATGTATCTTTATTGATTGCATCGGTATTCAGGGTATTTTCCGGTGCTTCAAAAAGGACATTATTGATGGCATTTTTCAAGGCTTCATCTTTATTAGCATTTTCGTCGTGGTTGAATTTTTCAACAAAGTCACTACCAAAGAAATCTTTGTACACATCTTCAACCAGGTTGTTGATGCGGGTATTGCCTTTGCTTAAAAGATCATTCATGTCCTGGCTATTTTTGCTGATGGTTTCTTCAAGATTAAGTGTATGCTTTAAAAGCTCATCAAGGCTTGTGTCTTTATTCTGATCGGCCATAATTTTTCCTTTTTTAAAATAGAGTGTTAAACTGGTTTTATTATAGAAAAGCTTTGAATGTTCCGCAACCGAAGATATTCCGCAGATGGGGACAAATAATGGTATAATGAGACACTAGGGTTTCAAGGTCATAAATTCGATGCAAGCTTGCCTGCAGGAAAATTTTGTCAGTTTGGTCCGCCAAAACATGAGCAGATTACAAAGGTTTTGAGGGTGCTGTGATAGCACCGACCAAAGTGTAAATGTGGGAGCACCCAGCGCGCAGCAATCCGTGATCACTGAAACTCTAAAGAGATTACTATGAGGTGTAAAATGGAATTATATAATGGAAGACCGGAAAATAATGACGGTCGCCTTGAAAGAGAAATACATGTTTACGATGTTTTGGATGATCTTAAGATTCCTTATCAGCGGACAGATCATGGCCATGCCGACACCATGGAAGCCTGTCATGAAATCGATGCAGTACTGGAGGTGCTCATTTGCAAAAACCTCTTTCTCTGCAATCGGCAGAAAACTGAGTTTTATCTGCTTATGATGCCGGGGGACAAGCCATTTAAAACTAAGGAAATTCCAAAGCAGGTAGGCTGTGCCCGCCTGTCCTTTGCTTCCCCTGAATATATGCTGGAGTATCTGGACATCGAACCGGGAGCTGTCAGCATTATGGGCCTGATGAATGACACGGAAAACAAGGTTCAGCTCCTTATTGATGAAGATGTGCTTAAGGGTGAATACATTGGCTGTCATCCTTGTGTAAATACCTCAAGTCTCAAGATTAAAACGAAAGATTTGACGGATATTTTCCTTCCGGCAGTACATCATGAACCAATCATTGTTCATCTGACCGGGGAATAAGAAGAAATATAACCAATCGAAAGTTACAAAGTAACTTTCGATTGTAAAATTTACAAAGCTATTTTTATAGTATGAGCAGTTATATGCCGCTTATGCCTTTCTTGAGTAGCTTATGTACTAAAGTGGAAGTTTGAAAATATTAATTTAAAAACAAAGGAATAAAATATGGCATTTTGTGAGAGATTTCAAAAGAAAATGGAATTAGCCGGCGAACCGACATTACTAAAAATATTAGGCAGCGGTTTCGTTTTTGAAGTAACCCTTGATGGAGAAAAATGCGCCGTTAACAGAATGAGAGACCGTGTGCTGGGTAATGGCATGCTTCAGACAGAAGTCTTTGTTTACCCCCGCAATGGAGAGAAGAAAAGCCAGGCCCAGGGGGTGGTTATGACCATTCATTCAGAAGTTGAGGATGCAAAAGCTCAGAACTTAAATTATAAGAGTGCTGTACTGGCAGGTTTCAGACGCCCCATGATGCCTGAAATTTATTATTCTCATGTGGCATCCAGGGGTGGTGCCCAGATTAAAGAAAATGGTTACGATCATTTCCTTCACCATGATGTTATGATCCGTACGCCGGAGAAAGAAGTGGTTGAGCTGGAAGGATTTGATTTCAATGCTCACAAGCTCTTTATGCTGGGGCTTTATGGCGGAGAATATAAGATTGAAATCAGGGAAAAAGTTAACGAAGGGTAAGATAAATGGCAGGAGAAAAAAGATACTCCGTAAAACAATCGGTGGGAAACAACCGAAAGAATGACCAAAAATCAAATAAAGACAAGACGAAGTCTTATCAAATGAATGACAGACGAAAAAATTTCTTAAATGCAAATAAAGAAAAGCCTGAGTCTTATGAATTTGAATATAAACATGCGGCAAAGAAAATAAAAGAAAATTGCCCAGCTGCTGCAGATAATAGGACTGCCGGTGAAAGAAACAAAACGGAGCGGCGGATTCTTTTTAAGCAGACAGCAGATGCCTGTCCCTATACAAAAAAATGCGGCGGCTGTCGTTATCAGAATCTTTCTTACGAACAGCAGCTTGACTTAAAG
>CAVDGK010000113.1:0-6157 GCA_963607995.1 Oscillospiraceae bacterium
TCTATTCTCCTTATCATGATTTATATTCTATTTTTATGTACTGCCTAGGGCAAGTATACAAAATTCAATTATCTTCGTCAATCAATGCCAGACTTTTCATCGGTCTGTCCACCTCACGGTTCAGGCATTTCCTGACTTCTCTTTGAAAATCCTTCATTGCATCCTCTGAAAGAGTGAAAGAAAACAATTTCTGAACACTGCACTGACTAACAAAGCACAGTGCATAATAGGCGCTCTCGTCTAAATTTCCCTTTTCTTCCGGTGGTGCGTAGAGGCCATTTTCTTTTAATAGCCGCAATTCAAAAATACTGCGAACAAGCACCAGCGGAATCTTTTCTTTAAGGATAGCCTTTAACGCCACATAAATAAGATTAACAGTCTCCTCTGCTTCCTGCTCTTCTCTTGAAAAATAGGAAGACAGTTCAAGAAAATAAAATCCGTAATAAACCCCAGGCATATGATAGGGCAGATTTTCAAAGAAATCCTCTGCCTTCACATTAACAAGAGTATAGGCATTTCTTCCTTCATACAGTGAGAAATAGCCAAATACAAAAGGATTTGTAGCAGCCAGAAGAGGACTGTTCTGACGTCTGGCCCCACGGACAAAAGCGGTAACAAGACCTCTTTCAGCCGTCAGGATAACCAGCCGTTTGTCATAGTCTTTAACGGGCTGTGCAATAAGGACAACGCCTTTCAGAACAACAGCATCTTTCATGCTTTATCATTGTATCCAAAGTTTCTCAACATAAGATCCGAATCCCGCCAGTCCCGACGGACCTTGACGAACAGTTTCAGATTTACATGCATTTCCAGCATTTCTTCGATTTCATAGCGGGCTGCAGATCCAATCTTTTTCAGCATGGAACCGCCTTTTCCAATAATGATACCCTTATGGCTTTCCTTTTCACAGATGATGGCAGCATTAATATCCACCAGTTTTCCATCCGGTCTTTCTTTCATCTGCTCAATAACAACAGCAATGCCATGAGGAACTTCATCTTTTAAAAGCTGAAGGGCCTTTTCCCGAACAATTTCTGCCGCAATGGCACGGACAGGCTGATCTGTTACCGTATCCTCGTCATAGAAATTTTCTCCTTCCGGCATATATTTAAAAATACATGTCGTCAGTTCATCTACACCGGTAGCATTAAGAGCCGATACCGGTACAATTTCAGAAAAATTCATAAGCTTGCTATAGGTGGCAATAATTGGAAGAAGCTCCTGTTTCTGAATCTTATCTTCCTTATTGATAACAAGGATAACCGGCGTACCGGAATTTTTCATCATTTCGATGAGTTCCTTTTCACCTTCGCCGATATAAGTTGTGGGTTCCACAAGATAAAGAATAACGTCTGCATCTTCCAGGGTTCCCGTGGAAACCTTGCGCATGTATTCGCCCAGTTTATTCCTTGTTTCCCGGATCATCCCCGGTGTATCAAGGAAGACAATCTGTCCTTTATCACAGGTATAGACGGTCCTGATCTGATTACGGGTTGTCTGGGGACGATGACTTGTAATGGCTATTTTCTGACCAATGAGACAATTCATCAAAGTGGATTTTCCCACATTAGGTCTACCGATAATAGCGGCAAAGCCGGCTCTGTTTTTTTCGCTGCTCATATATTTCCTTTCTCAGATAAGCTGCTCCGTCTTAAGGAAGACATCTTTATCTTTTTCAATGGCTCCTTCTGATCCGATGACACATATACTGTCTGACTTCAGCATATTTTTAATATACGAAGACAAAGCTCTTATATCTTCAACTGTTGTATCCAGCATTTCATTGCGAATCTTCTGTCTCATTTCATCGGTAACACCGTTCATATAAGCCTGCATGCTGACAGAGTCAAAAAGAGAAGCTGTTAACGGCGTATCTGCTGCTCCTGTGGCACCGATCACATATTTCGTCATAGTCTCGTCATCAGCATCAAATTTTTTGAGGTAAGATGGCAGTTTCTTGTAAACATTTAAAGATCTCTTAAGATGAGGATCCCGGAATGTTCGCATCACCGCTTCTCCAGTACGTGTAAAGTTTGCTCCGCATCCGTAAGCACCACCGGTTACACGAATATTCTGCCACAGATATTCATAATTTAAAATCTGTCTCAACACCAGAAGATGACCATTATATTTATTCTTTCCATCCAGGAAGTTTCCGGCCTGAGCCACAAACTGAACCTGTCCGGCTGTCATAAAGCCCTCTTTTAGATTACCATAAGGTGCAACCTGATATCTCTTTGTAATAGCAGATCCTTTTGGTATTTCATCAAGGAAGGACGGTGCCTTTTCCC
The DNA here is from genome assembly GCA_963607995.1 of Oscillospiraceae bacterium. Taxonomy (GTDB): domain Bacteria; phylum Bacillota; class Clostridia; order Lachnospirales; family Lachnospiraceae; genus Chordicoccus. Next base: position 2,292 of record CAVDGK010000113.1, read on the forward strand.
TAAGCATCTGCCAGCCATCCTTTTCAGCTGTACAGGACATAATAAGATTTGAACGGGTAACAAGCATTTCCAGCAGAACCTGAAGTTTACGTCCTAATAATCCCGGTCGATCTGTAAATTCGTCTCCCATTTTTCTGATTGCTTTATAATAGCCAATACCGCCGATCTGATCTTTGAAAGCTGATTCAGCAAAATTATAAGCTGAAGCACGTATACCGGCTGCTGTGTGTCCGCTTTGCAAAAGGGACGTCTGCATCTGCATGGTGTTTTCCAGAAGAAGTTCCTTGATTCGTTCTTCGTCACTAAAGTCGGACGTAAGAATCATTTCCCGAATCAGCGACAGACCATCTTCGATTCTTTCGTAAACAGTCTTCATGCGGATACTAAAATAAGCCCGATATTTCTTTGAATCAGACGGATCACAATACAGATTAATGCCGGCTGCAATGCCACCGGTTTTAATACCGATTTCATTATCCAGTTCCTGATAAGAATAATGTTCGGTTGATACCCTTCCCAGTATATTTCTTAAAAAGCCAAGGCTGGGCAGCATCTCTTCTCCGATTTCTCCGGCATCAAAAAGCATCGTCACATAGGCAATACCATTGGTCTGTGTTTCATGACAGATAACCGGAACATCGCCTATCTTCCTTTCGATATTGGATAATTTCTGAACTTTTCTCTGAAGATCTTTGCGTTTCAGCATGGGAAGAAGCTTTAGTTTTTCCGGCGAATCTGGTGTTTCCTGGAAGAGGCGAAGCTGCTTCGTCTCTTTTACCAGCATTTTAAGTTCATCTTTACTCATGGATGCCTTAATCCGGGCCAGCTTTTCTTTCAGCTCATCTTCGTTCTTTTTAGCAAGACCTTTCTCAGGTTTCAACATAACAAAGGCCGAAAATTTATTATTTAAAAATCTTTCTTCCAGGAGGTTTTCAAAATAACCTTTTTTATCCTCTTTTTCGATCTCGTTCCGTAGTTCTTTATAAACATTCAGCTTTTTAAAAGCATCAAAAGGTCTCATTTCATCATAAAGCCAGGTGTCGAAGACATCGATTCCATAAATAAGACCCTTAGGATAAGTAGCAAAATCCGCTTCACGATAAGAAAATTCCTGATAATTAAGACCGGCAAGAAGTGACTTTTTATCAAGGCCTTCCTTAACAAGCTTCTCAATTTCATCGTGAATGATCTTTATAAATTTGTCTTTGTCTTCCGGATCAGCCCCCTTGGCTACGATGGAATAATACGGCTGCAAAATACCGTCATTATACGATCCATAAACATCCTGTCCGACGCCAGCCTTCACTAAAGCTTCCTTCACCGGAGCTCCGGAGGCTGAAAGAAGGACATAGTCCAGAATGTCCATAGCCACACTCTCTTTTGCATCAAAAGGACTGCCTAAAACGCAGCTATAAGCCAGATATGTCTTATTTTTCAAATCATCCTGATCAGAGATGGGATAAGAAGCTTCAAGTTCCTTCATTTCTTTGAAAGGTTCCTGTACAGCAATCTCCGAATCAACATTAAGGATGTCGTACTTGCAAAGATACTCTTCATCCATCCACTTAAGCATGGCTGCCATATTCATATCACCATAGAAATAAATATAACTGTTTGATGGATGATAATACTTTCTATGAAAATCAAGGAAAGCCTCATACGTCAGTTCCGGAATAACCGCCGGGTCACCGCCGGATTCAACACCATAGGGTGTATCCGGAAAAAGAACATTAAAATTCTGTCTTTCTAAAAGATCATCCGGAGACGAAAAGACTCCTTTCATCTCGTTATAAACAACGCCATTATAAGTCAGTTCATCTGACTCTTTTTCAAGCTGGTAATTCCAGCCTTCCTGGCGGAAAAAGTTCTTTTCTTTATAAATATTAGGATGGAAAACTGCATCCAGATAGACATCCGTCAGGTTTTTAAAATCTTTATCATTTGTGGATGCCACCGGGAACATCGTTTTGTCCGGGAATGTCATAGCATTAAGGAATGTATTTAAAGATCCTTTAGCCAATTCAACGAAGGGATCCTTAAGTGGAAACTTATCAGATCCGCAAAGAACCGTGTGCTCAATAATATGTGCCACACCTGTTGAATCCTTAGGTGGCGTACGGAATGCTATATTAAATACCTTATTATTATCTTCACAGGGAAGAAGCAGAACTCTTGCCCCGCTTTTTTTGTGGCGAAGCAACATGCCATAGGCATGCACATCCGGAAGCTCTTCTTCCATGATCACTTCATATTCATTCAATGCTTTAATAGCGTCTAATTTTTTTTCGTCGATCATCTTATCCTCGTTTTCCATATAAGGTTTTGTTCAGTTTTTTATGGGAGTATCGTATATCTCCCATACTGGAAGCTTAGTTTAAATTTTTCAATAAAGAGCCAGTTTTTTTCATTCTCTTTAATTCAAATTTTACAAAACCATCCTCTATTTTTTTCAACAAGCTGTTTCATTATAACATACCACTTTCACCTTAGACAAAAAAAGCTGATAAAAAAGAAAAAAGCTGCCGCACTTACGTGCGGCAGCCCAAAAAAACTAAATCTAATCTTTACTGTTCGTCTGCTTTGTACAGAACTTTCAGTTTGTTCAGATACTCCCACTTAGCCTTGGATTCGCCTTCAGCTTTAGCAAAGAGTTTCTTAGCTCTTTCCGGATTAGCTCTCATCAGAGAGTTGTAACGGACTTCACCATTGATGAACTCTTCATAAGAATCTGTCGGAGCCTTGCTGTCAAGTGAGAAGGCATCCTTACCAGCTTCTGCAAGAGCCGGGTTATAACGGAAGTTATACCAGTAACCAGCCTTTACAGCAAGTTCTTCTTCTGTAATAGACTTAGCCATTGTCTTCTTAATACCGTGGTTAATACACGGAGCATAAGCGATGATCAGTGACGGACCCGGATAAGCTTCTGCTTCAGCGATAGCCTTAACAGCGCCTTCATAATCAGCACCGATAGCGATCTGAGCAACATAGACATAGCCATAAGTCATAGCCATACCTGCCAGGTCTTTCTTCTTGGTTTCCTTACCAGCAGCTGCGAACTGAGCAACAGCACCAGTCGGTGTAGCCTTAGATGACTGACCGCCTGTATTTGAGTAAACTTCGGTATCGAATACCATAACGTTGATATCCTTACCAGAAGCCAGGACATGGTCAACACCGCCGTAGCCGATATCGTAAGCCCAGCCGTCACCACCGAAGATCCACTGTGACTTCTTAGCCAGATAATCCTTATTCTTCAGGATTTCCTTGGAAGCATCACAGCCGCATCCTTCAAGAGCAGCAACCAAAGCATCTGTAGCAGCACCATTTTCAGCGCCAATGCTGAATGTTTCAAGATACTTATCGCAAGCAACCTTAACATCACCTTCAGCCTTTTCAGCAAGAGCTTCAACCTTCTTCTTAAGGTTTTCTCTTGTTGCCTTCTGAGCAAGGAGCATACCATAACCAAATTCAGCAGCATCTTCAAACAGAGAGTTGCTCCATGCCGGACCTCTGCCCTTAGCATTTACGGTGTATGGTGTAGACGGTGAGCTGTTGCCCCAGATTGAGGAGCAGCCTGTTGCGTTAGCGATCATCATATGATCACCAAAGAGCTGTGTGATCAGCTTAGCATACGGTGTTTCGCCGCAGCCTGCGCAGGCACCGGAGAACTCAAGCAACGGCTGCTTGAACTGTGAACCCTTAACCTTGGCAGCGCCAAACTTCTCGATAACATCAGCCTTTTCAGCTGTCTTAACAGCATAATCATAAACAACCTGGTTAGCATCGCTTACTTCTTCTGCCGGAACCATCTTCAGAGCTTCGCCCTTCTTGTTGCCAAGGCAGACATTAGCACATGAACCGCAGCC
>CAVDGK010000114.1:0-6075 GCA_963607995.1 Oscillospiraceae bacterium
AACTACCATTTTTCGTCTTTTGAATGGGCTGGAAAAACCGGAAAAGGGACAGATTACCATCGATGGAAAGGATATTAAAGACCTGAAAAATTATGCCGGCTATATGCCTCAGCAGGATCTTTTATTTCCCTGGCGGACGGTGGAAAAGAATGTCATGCTGCCCATGCAGATTAAAAAAGTCCCTAAGGATCAGCAGAAAGAGAAGGCAAGGGAAATGCTCAAAAGAGTGGGCCTTCTTGATTATGCAAAAAAATATCCCCGGGAACTTTCCGGTGGCATGCGCCAGAGGGTAAGCTTCGCCAGAACTCTTTGCGAAGGGTCGGATCTGATGCTTCTGGATGAACCTTTCAGTGCGCTGGATTCCATTACCAGGATGGAGATGCGGGAGTGGCTCAGAGGTCAGTGGGAAGAGTTGGACAAAACCATTCTCTTTATTACCCATGATGTAGAAGAAGCCCTGTATTTGTCGGAAAAGATTTATGTGCTTACAGGCAATCCGGTGAATGCACTCAAGGTGGTGGATGTGCCCTTGCCAAGAGAGAGAAATGCCAACATGCTGAAGGATGAAAATATGAGGCAGCTGCGGGAAGAGATGGTGGAGCTTCTTAGAAGAGAGGCTACAGAATGAGTTCACTAAAGAAAAAATGTCTCGGCATCGGATTTGGCATATTTCTCCTTGCATTGTGGGAGGTTCTGTCACTTCTGATCGGAAAGAATTATATTCTCCCAGGCCCCATACTTGTTTTAGAAAAAATCATTGAAAACAGGGAAGAAATATTTCTGAACCATTTGCCTGCAACGATGCAGGTGGTGGTATTGGGCTGTCTTATTTCTATCCTGTTGGGACTCTTTTTAGCCATTATCATGGACCTTGACCGGCGCATCGAAAAAGCTATTTATCCTATCCTGACAGTGACCCAGACCATTCCGGTTATGTGCATTGCACCGCTTTTTGTGCTGTGGTTTGGCTATTCGGTGACTATGCGGGTGGTGGTCGTGGTGCTGACGGATTTCTTTGCCGTAGCCGTTAATGTCTTTGATGGCTTGAAATCCACCAGTGCCGGACGGGAAGAATTGATGATGACTTATGGAGCCGGTCGCCTACAGAGACTGTTCCTTCTTCGTTTTCCCAGTGCCCTGCCGTATTTTTTTACGGCACTTAAGATCGTTGTGCCCTGGAGTATCGTTGGGGCTGCCGTGGCGGAATGGCTGGGGGCTCCAAATGGCCTTGGAACCTACAGCCGAAGCTGCATGATGAATCTGGATGCAGCCGGGCTTCTGGCTCCTTTGGTGGTTATAACCATTATTGCCCTGCTGCTTAATGCTATTCTTACCTTGATAGAGAAGAAGGTTGTTACCTGGGGTGAGGAGAACTAAAAAGGATAATAGAGGGATCGCTTTGCGAATTTTATGATCGAATTGACAGTGCAAAAAATGACGCCTTTTTATTTACGCGAACAATAGGTCAAAATCTGTGCTTACATGAGATTTTGGCGACTGTCGTGCTAACTTGAAAAACAATGTAAAGTGCAGGTTCTGCTATTGAAAATTATATTTTAGAGGAAAAATAAAATGATGAAATTTAAGAAAATGACAGCACTGGCCCTGACAGGGGCTTTGGCTTTTGGTCTGTGTGCCTGCGGAAGTTCAGCAAGTACAGGCAGTACATCAAGTGCTCAGAGTACGGATGAAACAACTGAAAGCACATCTGAAAATGATGCTGCATCAGAAAACACAAGTACGGATGATAGCGATTTAAAGGAAATCAACCTGGTTCTTGACTGGTATCCCAATGCCATTCATACCTTCTTATATGAAGCCATTGATAATGGCTATTTTGCAGAAGAAGGGCTTAAGGTGAATCTGATCAGTCCGGCAGACAGTGTGGATGCCCTTAATTTTGTGGCATCAGGCAAGGCTGAAATTGGCCTCAGTTATCCCATCGAAACGGTGCAGGCTGTCAGTAATGATATGCCGGTCAGTGCTCTGGCAGCGGTTACGGAAGAACCCATCGAATGTTTCTGTTCCCTTAAAGAAAATACAGACATTACATCAGATCTGTCCTCTTTAAAAGGTAAAAAGATCGGTTATTCCGGAACAGCTTCCCTGGAAGCTACCATTAAGACCATTACAAAAAATGCCGGACTGACGGAGGATGATTATGAACTGATCAATATTGGTTTTGATATTGTTACCAGTTTGACCACAAAGAGCGTGGATGTAGTTTTCGGTGCCTTTGTTAATGACGAGGTAGTTACCATGGAAAATGCCGGCTATGAACTGAATGTTTATTATCCGGAAGACTATGGTGTGCCGGATTGCTATGGCCTTGTTATGGTTGTTAGTAAGGATTCTTATACAGCCGATCCGGAAACCTACAAGGGATTTTTAAGAGCCTGCAAGAAAGGCTTTGCCGATATGATAGCTGATGAAGATCAGGCCCTTAGTGTCATTATGACGGATATGAACAGCGACGATAATCCCCTTGATGAGGATCAGCAGAGACAGAGTTATGAAATTCTGATCCAGCGTATGCAGACAGAGGATGCTGAATTCCTTTCCATGCAGGAAGATCAGTGGCAGGCTACCATTGACTGGATGAAGGAGACGGAACTTATTGACAAGGATCTGTCCGCTTCCGATGTCATGGTAAGTGAATAAAGGCTTTTGATCATGAAATTATCTAAAAATATTAAAGACAGGATACCGGCCATTATTATAGTGGTTCTTATCCTGGTGATCTGGCAGGTGACGGCTGTCCTTGTGAATATGCCCCACATCCTGCCGTCCCCTACGGCTATTATTATGAAAATATGGTCCTTGCGGGAAAGCCTTTTTCTACATCACATGCCCACAACGCTTCTGACCATTGTCAGTGGATGGAGCCTTTCCATTGTCATTGGGGTTCTACTGGCATTGATGATGCATTTTAGTGAGGCTATGAAGGCTATGATCAGCCCGGTGCTTATCGTGACCCAGACGGTGCCGGTAATGTGTATCAGTCCCCTCTTTGTTATCTGGTTTGGTTATACACTGGAGGCCCGGCTTATTGCGGTGGTGCTCAGTACATTTTTCTCCATTGCTCTTAATACTTTAAGCGGATTTGAAAGTGCGGATAAGAAGAAGGCTGAGTGGATGCAAACCTGCGGAGCCAGTCGCTTTCAGATCTTTATGAAGCTGGAAATTCCTTCGACGCTACCGAAATTTATGACGGCTTTAAAGATGACCCTGCCCTGGGCCGTCATCGATGCGGCTGTGGCGGAATGGTTGGGGGCCACGGAAGGACTTGGCTACTTCAGCAAGCGCATGATCAGCAAAATGGATGGGGCAGCGGTTTTTGCTCCGGTGGTTATCCTGTGCGTCCTGGCCCTTATAGGGATGAGTATTCTGAAATACATTGAGAAAAAATATGTAACTTGGCGAAGTGAGGTGTAAAAGAAAATACAGGAAAAGCGTTTCACGAGTTTCCTGAGCTATCGTAATATTAGCAAAATATCCACGCAAGCATGATGCTTGATTCATTGCTTGCATAATTAAAAGAGGCTGCCGCATCATCTGCGGCAGCCTCTTTTGGGAGAGAAAGGAATAGAATTATTAGAATTTTTGCTCTGTCAGGAAGGCTTTCATGGCATCAGCGGTAGCGGCTTCGTCTTCGCCTTCAACTTCTACGGTGATGGTATCACCGCTCTTAATACCCAGGCCCATCAGTGCCATAAGGCGGCGGGCATTGGCGCTCTTTTCACCTTTTACGATGGTAATGGTGCTGCCAAAGGTTGCAGCCTGTTTAGCCAGAAGACCGGCCGGACGTGCATGGATACCTACGGGATCTGTAATGGTGTAAGTAAAACTTGTCATGATAAATACCTCTCTTTTCTTTGTGATCGATATATAGATTGTGATGTTAGGGTGCTCTATTTATTCTCTAATATAGTTCTTTTTCATGGATTTAAGGCTATAGACCGCTGCATCCAGGCCATCGATTCTTACGCTAATTATATCTTCTGCCGGATACATGCGGGTAGAAAATACACATTTTCCTCCGTCAAGGAAAATCTCAAGGGAACTGTGATCGGCGATGATACGTATATCACGGCAATTTTCTAAGACAGCTTTTCTGTTATCTCTTCCCTGACCGGCAGTATCGTTTGTAAATTTAAGCTCTGCTACATGACCATCCCAGCTCAATTCACAGACATCATCAAGGCTGATACTAAATGGTCCGTTGATTTCACCTGTCAGCTCAAAAGGCAGGGACTGCATCCAGGACTGGCCTGAAGTGTAAACTTCTTTTTCATCCCTAAGATTGTCAAATTCCCGGAAGGGCTTCTGGCAGAGCCGGCCGTCATGATCCAAGGAAATCTCCCGGGGCAGGGTCAGACAATGCTGGTAGCCGAGGGCTTCTGTGGGATTCTTATAAGGAATATCTCCGATGCCCATCCAGCCTATGAGAATGCGTCGGCCATCGGGAGCCTCAAAAGTCTGGGGCGCATAGAAATCAAAACCGAAATCCCACTCACTGAAATTATCCAGGCTTTCATCAAATTGAAAGTAACCGGATGAATAAACATTCTGATAGCGGGTTTCTTCATGGGGAAGTCCCTGGGGAGACACGCTTAAAAACCGATGACTATCGACGGTAAACATATCCGGACATTCCCACATATAGCCGAAGTCAGATGCAGAAAGCGTTTCCTTATAGATCCAGTCGGATAAGTTTTCTGAAATATAATGGAGAACGCATCCTTTATCACTGCGGGTTCGTGCACCCAGAACCATATGCCAGATGTCATTTTCCTTCCAAACTTTCGGGTCCCGCACATGACAGGAACAGAAAGATGGATAATCGCTGTTTCGAAGAACGACCTGTTTTTGCCCCATGGTTACGCCATCCGTTGTTACCACATGGATCACATTGGCGCCACGGCCGCTGTAAATATAATCGTGATCGCCTTCTTCCTTAACATTTCCTGTGTAGAAAATGTGCAGGGCATTGCCGCAGACGATGGCACTGCCGGAATAAACACCGTCTTTGTCTTCGGGGATATCAGGGAAGAATACCGTGCCGGTAAATTCCCAGTCAAGAAGATCAGCGCTTTGATAATGGCCCCAGCATTTCTGTCCATTTCCATTGGCATTTTCCGGTCCATACTGGAAATAAACATGGTAGTGACCATTGAAATAGCAAAGTCCGTTGGGGTCGTTCAGCCAGCCATGGGGAGGCTCCAGATGGAGCCCCTGCCGCCATTTGCCATTTATATAACTCATGGTGATCACTCCTTTACCAGTTTAAGGAGTGCATCTTCTTTAGCAACACTGCCGCTGGCCAGAGGATTGATTTCTTTGTATTCATCGGAATTGGTAACGATAACCGGTGTGATGGTGGGGCAGCCTTTTGATGCAATGAAATCCTGATCGAAAGTCAGAAGAAGCTGGCCTTTTTTTACCCGGTCGCCTTCGGCTACATGAGCGGTGAATCCTTCACCGTTTAATTCTACGGTGTTGATACCTACGTGAATTAAAAGTTCTGCACCATTATCTAAAAGAAGACCGATGGCATGGTGGGTTTCAAATAATGTAGCAACTTCTCCGTCGGCAGGAGCGACGATTTTTCCATCTTTTGGTTCCACGGCAATGCCCTGACCCAGGATGCCCTGAGCGAAGGTGGGATCCGGCACATTTTCAAGAGCAACAGCTTTGCCTTCTACCGGAGAGAGAATCGTTACTTCAGATGCATTTTCGTTTTTAACTTCTTCAATTTCTTTATTTTCAAGGACTGGAGCTGCTTCTTCATTTTCCGGTTCATCTTCCTTGATGCCAAGCACCCATGAAACGGCAAAGGCTACGGCGAAAGCCACAACGAAGGTCAGGAGATAGCCAATAAAGCAGTTTGTGGTAATGAGGAAACCGAAGAGTCCGGTAACGCCATTGGCTGTTGCATAAACATTCATGATAGAAGCCAGGGCTGCACCGCAGGCACCACCAACCATACCGGCAATGAAGGGACGCATGTAACGGACGTTGACACCGAAGATGGCCGGTTCCGTGATACCCATGAAGGCTGACAGGGAAGCCGGA
>CAVDGK010000115.1:0-6021 GCA_963607995.1 Oscillospiraceae bacterium
CCATTGCCCAGGCAGAAGAGTATGGTCTTCTGGGGGACAATATCCTTGGAACTGATTTCTCACTTCATTTCCATATTAACCGTGGTGCCGGTGCTTTCGTTTGCGGTGAAGGTTCAGCCCTTACAGCTTCCATCGAAGGCAATCGAGGTATGCCTCGTGTTAAACCGCCACGTACAGTTGAAAAAGGCCTTTTTGCCAAACCGACTGTTTTAAATAATGTTGAAACCTATGCTAACGTTCCCATGATCGTTAATCGCGGTGTTGAATGGTATAGAAGTATTGGTACGGCCGGAAGCCCGGGTACAAAAGCTTTTGCCCTTACAGGTAATGTTAATAATACTGGTCTTATCGAAGTTCCCATGGGCAGTACCCTACGCAAGATTATTTTTGATATCGGCGGCGGTATTAAGGGCGGCGGTGCTCTTAAGGGTGTTCAGATTGGCGGCCCATCTGGCGGCTGTCTGACAGAAGAGCATTTGGATGTGCCTCTTGATTTCGATTCCGTCAAAAAATATGATGCCATCATCGGTTCCGGCGGTCTCGTTGTTATGGATGAAAATACCTGTATGGTGGAGGTTGCCCGTTTCTTCATGAGTTTTACTCAGAGAGAATCCTGCGGAAAATGCGTTCCCTGCCGTGAAGGTACAAAGCGTATGCTGGAAATTCTTGAAAAGATTGTTGACGGCAAGGGCGAAATGTCTGATCTGGATGAGCTGGAAGAACTGGCTAAGATGGTTCAGAGCATGGCTCTTTGTGGTCTTGGCAAGAGTGCACCTCTTCCGGTTCTTAGTACGCTGCATCGTTTCCATGACGAGTATGTTGAACATATTCAGGACAAGAAATGTCGGGCAAAAGTCTGCTCAGCTCTTCGCAGATTCCAGATCAATCCTGAATTCTGCATCGGCTGCGGAAAATGTAAGAAGAATTGTCCGGCCGGTGCCATCAGCGGTGTCGTTAAGAAGGCTCATGTTATCGACAATGATCTCTGCATCAAGTGCGGTGCCTGCAAAGATAACTGCAACTTTAATGCAGTTTATGTGGAAGCGTAGAAGGGAGACATACTATGGGACATATGACTATAGATGGAAGACGGGTAGAATTTACAGATGAAAAAAATGTCCTGTCTGTCATAAGAAATGCCGGCATCAATATTCCGACACTTTGCTATCATTCTGAAGTCTCTACTTTCGGTGCCTGCCGTCTGTGTACGGTAGAAGATGACCGGGGAAAGACCTTTGCTTCCTGTTCAGAGGAACCGCGGGATGGCATGGTGATCTATACCAATTCCGGCAAGATTAAAAAATACAGAAAACTGATCGTTGAGCTTCTTCTGGCTTCACATTGCCGCGATTGTACAACCTGTGTTAAGAGCGGTGAATGTGTGCTTCAGGAGCTGGCTCACCGCCTCGGTGTGAATACGATCCGTTTCAAAAATACCCGTGAAGTTCATGAACTGGATACAAGTTCTCCGGCTCTTGTCCGTGATCCGAATAAATGCATCCTTTGCGGTGATTGTGTCCGTGCCTGTGATGAACTTCAGGGAATCGGTGCTCTTGGTTTTGCTTTCCGTGGAACAGATGCTATGGTTATGCCGGCTTTCAATAAAAAAATCGCCGAGACAAACTGTGTAAACTGTGGTCAGTGCCGTGTTTACTGCCCAACGGGTGCTATTTCCATTAAGACGCATATGGATGAAGTATGGGAGGCTATCGCTGATCCAAATACCCGTGTAGTGGCTCAGATTGCTCCCGCTGTTCGCGTAGCCGTAGGTGATCATTACGGACTGCCGAAAGGCAAAAACGTACTTGGACGCATCGTCAATACCCTGCACCGCATGGGCTTTGATGAGGTTTATGATACAAGTTTCAGTGCCGACCTTACAGTTATCGAAGAAAGTGCTGAATTCTTAAAGAGAATAGAAAAAGGCGAAAATCTGCCGCTGCTGACATCCTGTTGCCCGGCATGGGTTAAATATGTAACCGATCAGTACAAAGATTATATTCCTAATCTTTCAACTTGCCGTTCACCTCAGGGTATGATGTCAGCTGTTATCAAAGAATATTTCCGTGATCCGGAACATGCTGCCGGCAAGAAAACTGTTATGGTATCCATTATGCCCTGTACAGCGAAAAAAGCTGAAGCCATCCGTCCAAACAGCTATACGAACGGAGAACAGGATACGGATTATGTCATCACTACCACAGAGCTGATTCGCATGATTGATTACTTTGGTGTGGACTTTGCCCATATAGAGCCGGAATCCTGCGACATGCCCTTTGGTTTTGGTTCCGGTGCCGGTGTTATCTTTGGTGTTACCGGTGGTGTAACAGAAGCTGTTTTGAGACGTCTTACCAAGAATCATAGCAAGGAAGCTTTAAGAGAAGTAGCTGAAAGTGGTATGAGAGGCGATGAAGGCATCAAGGAATTCAGCGTTGATTATAACGGAACTACACTGAATATTTGCGTTGCCAGTGGTCTTGCTAATGCCAAGAAGGTTATGGAATCGGTGAAGAATGGTGAAAAGCAGTATCATCTCATCGAAGTTATGGCCTGCCGCAGAGGCTGTATCATGGGTGGCGGACAGCCTACAAGAGCCGGTGACCGTACGAAAGCTTTAAGAGCCGCAGGTCTTTACAAGGCTGACAGCAGCATCATCATTAAGAAATCCGATGAAAATCCGCTGGTCCAGGAACTTTATAGCGGCCTGCTTAAAGGTAAGGAACATGAACTGCTTCATAATCAATCCTATTAATGAAAATGAAGCATCAGGTTTGTGTGTTTGTATCAAATAGTGATGCATAGCACATTTCTTCAGGAAGGATGACTTCCTGAAGAAAATGATGAGAGTTAAAACTCAAATCAATGAAAATAAAACAGAATGCTCTGACAGCAAGGGTGTCTCCCAAGCCGGAATAGCGATCTGGAAGCTATCTTAAATAATGGCTTTAAAGGATACGTCTACCCTGCCGCTGTCAAAGCGGCAGGGTTTTTGCTGTATAGGAAACGAAAAATCGATTCTTATGACAGGAAATTGTAGGAAGATTTTATAAGAGCAAGTAGTGGAGAGGATTGCGAATTTCCATGACTTTGTCATAGGAAAAATTGTTCCTATATGAAAACTTTGCGATGATCATGGAGATATTTATGCAAAAAATTGCTATTTATGGAAAAGGCGGTATCGGTAAGTCAACAGTGACCAGCAATCTGGCTGCAGCTTTTGCTGTTTTGGGAAAGAAAGTTATCCAGATTGGTTGTGACCCTAAGGCTGATTCAACCATTAATCTTCTGGGAGGAGAAGGTGTGGAACCGGTGATGAATTTTATGCGCCGGACGGATCGGGAACCGGAGTCACTGGATGAGATCTCCCGTCAGGGATTTGGCGGCATCTTATGCATTGAAACCGGCGGACCGACTCCCGGTCTTGGCTGTGCAGGAAGAGGCATCATAGCCACCTTTCAGCTTTTGGAAGATCTGGAACTTTTTGAAAAATGGAAGCCGGATGTGGTGCTCTATGATGTACTTGGAGATGTGGTCTGCGGTGGTTTTGCAGCTCCTATCCGTGAAGGATATGCTGAAAAAGTTCTTATCGTAACGTCTGGTGAAAAAATGGCTCTTTATGCAGCCAATAATATCAGCAGTGCTGTCAAAAATTTTGAAGATCGCAGTTATGCCAAGGTCTTTGGTATCGTGCTTAACCACCGAAATGTGGAAAATGAAACAGAGAAAGTGAAGGCCTTTGCTGATTCGGCAGGACTTAGGATCGTAGGAGAAATTCCAAGGAGCAATGAGATCATTCATTATGAGGACATGGGAAAAACCGTTATCGAAGGAGATGTAAATTTGCCTATTAGTCAGTCCTTTCTTGATCTGGCTCGTCTTTTGCTGAAGGAGGAATAACCCATGGAAGCTATATCCTATACAGCAAAGGAGCTTTCGCAGTATGAGCCGAAAGCTCTTCCATCAGCCCTTTGTTCCAACAGCCATCTTATCTACAGTTCACCGGCGACCCTTGCTTTTAATTCCCCCGGAGCGGAAGGCTTTGGAGTTAAAAGAGCCGGTCTTGCCATTCCGGATTCCGTCATGCTTTTGGTTGCACCGGGATGCTGCGGAAGAAATACATCTCTTATCAGCCGTATGCCGGAATATGATCACCGTTTTTTTTATCTCATGATGAATGAAACGGATGTGGTAACAGGACGTCACCTGAAGAAAATTCCGGAAGCAGTAAAGGAAGTAGTGGAAAGCCTTGAAAAACGACCTTCGGTGGTTATGATCTGCATTACCTGTGTGGATGCGCTGCTGGGAACAGATATGGAAAGGGTTTGCCGCAAAGCAGAAGATGCTGTGGGACTTCCTGTGCGGCCATGCTATATGTATGCTCTGACAAGAGAAGGCAGAAAGCCTCCCATGGTTCATGTAAGACAAAGCCTTTATTCCTTATTGGAACCCAAAAAGAAAAATGCGAGAGCTGTGAATATCCTTGGCTATTTTGCTCATTTACAGGATGACTGTGAACTTTATGATTTGCTTGGAAAAATAGGAATTCAGAAAATCCGGGAAATATCCAGATGCCGTGATTATGAAGAATATCTTCAAATGGCAGAAGCTAATTTTAATCTGGTACTGAATCCGGAAGCCCGTTTTGCCGCTAAGGATTTTGAAGAAAAACTTAAGATTCCTTCCATTGAGCTTAGACGGCTGTATCAGATTGAAAAAATACATCGTCAATATACGGCTCTCGGAAAAGTTTTGGGAACAGAGTTCGATGATGGCATTTATTATGAGGAAACACAGGATGTGATCAGGAGTTTTCAAAAGAAATATCCAAGTCTCACCTTTGTACTGGGCGAATGCATGAATGGTGATCCTTTTGAACTGGCCTTGGCACTGGTCAAAATGGGTTATGCAGTGAGTGAGATTTACGGAACGGTGACGGAGGAGAATTTTGTTTATATAAGACACCTGGCAGAGCTTGCGCCTGATCTTCGTATATATTCCAATCTGGAACCGACCATGATCCACTATGATTTGAGCCGTGCCAAGGCCGATATAAGCATCGGCAAGGATGCAGGCTATTATCATCCATCCTGTCCTAATCTTGCCTGGAATGAGGATGTGCAGCCTTTTGGCTATGCCGGTCTTAAAAATCTTTTACTTGGGCTGGATAGCCTTTTGTCTGAAAAGGAGATGACCTTATGAAGGGACTGAGAAAAGTGATCCCGCCATTTGCACCGGATCAGTCCGGAGCAGCATCGGTTCTTTATGCCTTAGGTGGCATCATTGTTATCCTTGATGCCGGCGGCTGCGCAGGCAATATCTGTGGCTTTGATGAGCCCCGTTGGCAGACAAAGAAAAGCGCTATTTTTAGTGCCGGATTGCGGGATATGGATGCTATTTTGGGACGGGATGAACTGCTTATCAAAAAGCTGAAAGATACAATTGAAAAAGTGGAAGGCTCCTTTGCAGCGCTCATTGGGACTCCGGTGCCGGCGGTCATTGCAACGGATTTTCATGTATTGGAAAAAATGGCCGAGAAAAAAACAGGTCTGCCGGTTATTTCTGTTAATACCGATGGTATGGAACTTTATGATGCGGGGGCAGAAAAGGCCTATCTTACTCTCATGAGAAAGTTTGCTCAGGAAAAAATGCCTACGGTAAAAGGAAGAATTGGCGTTTTGGGCATGACACCTCTTGATTTTGGAAATCCGGATGATGAAAAGGTTCTTAGGAACAAACTTAAGGATCGTGGATGGTCCGAGATATGGTGCTATGGAAATGGCAATTTGGATGAAATTAAGAACGCTTCCACTGTGGAAAGAAATCTGGTTGTGGCACCGGATGGTCTGAAGGCGGCAATCTATTTAGAGGAAAATTTTGGAATACCTTATGAATGTCTGGATCCTCTGGCTGAAGATATCGTAAAAGATGCAGATGCAGTCGGAAAACGAATCCTTGTTGTGCACCAGCAGATAAGAGCCAATTCCATTCGAAATGAATTGCTGAAGAAAGGCGCAAAAGAGG
>CAVDGK010000116.1:0-5998 GCA_963607995.1 Oscillospiraceae bacterium
TGGTAAAGACATTATTTTTTAACAGCTGCTGGGTAATAGTGCTGGCACCTTCCGTGAATTGGAATTTATTTTTGATGCCCACAAAGAGTGCACGGAAAATACCCTGAAGATCAATGCCGTTATGCTCGTAGAAACGTTCATCTTCAATGGCCACGACGGCTTTTTGCAGGCAGTCCGGAATCTTGTCAATGGAAACGGCCATTCGGTTGGAATTGGATGTTGTCAGCTTTTGCAGCTGATTGCCGTCGGAGTCATAGATGAAGGTGGCATAGCCTGTGGGTGAGAAATTGATGTCATCAATATCAGGAGCATTTGCGATGATGCCCCGGATAGTTCCGATACCGACAAAAAGAACAATGGTGATAATGGCAATGGCCAGAAATAACATAACCCTTACGGTTATGACACCAATATGGGTTGCGGAATCGGCATGTTTAAGATTTTCCCTTTTTGCACTTAAGTGCTCTCTGTCAAAATTCATGCCGTCATTATAACATTGTGGGAAATGGAATGCCATAAGAGCCTGCAGAAGAAATGAAAATCCATTTATGCATTGGCAGACGGCTGCATTTTCGGTACAATAAGCTTATGGAAAATGAAAAGAAAACAAACGGAAGAAAAACTATTTTTGACAGGGCAGAAGGGGAGATTGTTGAAAAAAAATCTCGTTTTATCGCTGCCCTTGCTCATGTGGAAAATGAAGAAGAGGCGGAGCAGTTTCTGGCAGAACAGAAGAAAAAACATTACAGTGCCCGTCATCACTGCTCAGCTTTCATAATAGGAAATGAGCCGGAAATCCTGCGTTCAAATGACGATGGAGAACCTGGGGGCTCAGCCGGACGGCCGATGCTTTCGGTACTTCAGGGGGAGGAACTGCATGATACCATTGCTGTGGTGACCCGGTATTTTGGTGGGACACTTCTGGGAGTAGGTGGTCTTATCCGGGCTTATTCAGGGGCGGTGAAAGCAGCTCTTGAAAATGCTACCTACCGCATTGTGTCAGAAGGGATACCGGTGACGGTACAGGCCGATTATAATGATGATGGCAAGCTTAAATATATGTTCCGTCAGCAGGAAATCCTGATCATGGATACAGGATATGGAGCAGATGTGAGCACAAAGATTATTCTCTCACCGGAAGAGAAAGAAAGCATTATAAAAAAGATTACAGATTTGACAGCCGGCCGGGCCGTGATTTCAGTGGGTGACACCATAAGATACAGTCTTATTGACGGAGAAATTATTATTGAATAACGATGAGAAATACATTTCGAGGGTTTTCACCGTTATCGCAGTCGTTACATAAGTTTTCTACTGAGCAGGCATGAATCCTGGTCCATTATTTATATAAATAAAAAAGAGACTATCGTTTGAGTGATGTGCCCCAAAAGGTCTAACTTTTTGGGGCGGTACAGAGCGACAGTCTCTTTCTTTTTTTTATTTTCTATATCAACATTTTTCAGGTTCCGGATAATCAACACCGAAGGTATCAACTGTAACGGAAACCATTGTCTGATCTGTGTAAGGTTTGTCCATACTATTTCTGTCAGCATTGACAATGCGGTCAACTACTTCAAGGCCTTCTGTTACTTTACCGAAAGCAGCATACTGACCGTCTAAGTAAGGAGCAAAGTCATGCATGATGAAGAACTGGGAACCGGCGCTATCCGGAACCATGGTACGAGCCATGGAAAGAACGCCTCTTTCGTGGCTTAAGTCATTTTTGAAGCCGTTCTCAGAAAATTCACCTTTAATCTGATAGCCCGGGCCGCCTGTGCCTGTACCGGTGGGGTCACCACCCTGAATCATGAAGCCGGGAATGACGCGGTGGAAGATGACACCGTCATAGAAACCTTTTTTGATAAGGCTGATAAAGTTGTTGACGGTATTAGGTGCGATTTCCGGATAAAGCTCTGCTTTGATGACACCGCCGTCGGCCATGGTGATGGTTACGATGGGATTTGACATGTGAATGCCTCCTTTATGTACGATTTAATAAGCGGATGATCACGGTTAGAAAATATCCGGTATCCGGCCGCTTTGATAGGAAAAATTTTCAAAACTCATTATAACGGCAGGTTCATTATCTTGCAATCTTCATCTTTTAAGTGAAAGTGGAAGATACAAAGGAGAGAGGAAATCACGCATTGCTTTTGTCCCATTGTTTGAAAAATTTCTCTGTGTTATACTAAGATGAAATTGAGGAGGATGAAAAAGTGGAATTTATCAGTCATTCTGCTGAAGAAACAAGAGCATTCGGAAAAAGTTTATCAGAGAAAGCCCTTCCGGGGCAGGTATATGCACTGACAGGAAATCTGGGAGCAGGAAAAACGGTTTTGGCCCAGGGCTTTGCTGAAGGTCTGGGAGTGCTTGAGACAGTTAACAGCCCTACATTTACCATCCTTCAGGTGTATGAAGAAGGACGTCTTCCATTCTATCATTTTGATGTCTACCGCATTGAAGATCCCTATGAAATGGAAGAAATCGGTTTTGATGAATACCTGAACGGTGATGGTGTTTGCCTCATTGAATGGGCGGATGAAATCGGGGAACTTTTGCCGAAAGATACCATTCGCATTACTATAGAACGGGATGTAGAAGCCGGTGATGATATTCGCAGAATCACGGTTCAATAGGATCTCATTTCATTTATAAAATATGCCCGGCGTATGGTTTAACAGGCAGGATGTCGAAAATACATAATTGCCGACAGGGATACAAAATCTGCCGGATAGATGAATCGTTAAAGGAAGAAAATGAAAATAATTGCACTTGAAAGTTCAGCTCTGACAGCATCCACTGCTATTATGGAGGATGGACTTCTGACAGCTGAATATACGGTTAATTATAAACTGAAACACAGCAAGACACTGCTGTCTATGCTGGATGAAATTGCCCGGATGACAGAACTTGACCTGAAAACAGTAGATGGTATTGCCATATCTGCAGGTCCCGGTTCATTTACAGGACTCCGAATTGGCTCTGCTACAGCTAAGGGTATTGGTCTTGTTTTAGATAAGCCCCTTATAGAGGTTCCGACCCTTGAGGCCTTGGCCTATGATCTTTTCAGACCCAATGCCTTGATCTGTCCTATTATGGATGCCCGTCGTGAACAGGTTTACAATGGAATCTACCGCTTTGAAGGCGATGACTTGATTACCATTGAAGATCAGAGAGCTTTGGGAGTGGATGAGCTTTGTGCTGAGCTTGATGAAGATCACTCTGAAAATGCAGACCTTCCGGTTATTTTCCTGGGAGATGGGGCAGCGGTCTTTAAAAATAAAATTGATGAGTTATTGAAGAGACCCCACAGCTTTGCTCCGGCTCATTTATCAACACCACGGGCTGCTTCAGTGGCATCTTTGGGTCTCAAATATCTTAAAGAAGGTAAGACTGTCAGTGCAGCAGATCACGCTCCAACCTATCTGAGAAAGTCTCAGGCAGAGAGAGTGCGGGATGAAAAGGCAGCTGCGGAAAAGATAGACAAGACGGTCTATCATGATCATAAAGAGGTATAAGCATGTCAGAAATCGAATTAAGAGAGATGAACATGTTTGACATCGGAGATGTGCTGGAAATCGAAGATGATCTGACCTCGGGTTCCGGATGGACAGATACGGGACTTCTGACTTACCTTATGCGGAATGATACTGTCTTTCTTATTGCAGAAGAGAATGGAGAAACAGTAGGCTACGCCGGTCTTCTTATGGTGCCTTTCGAGGGAGATATTCTCAATATTGCCGTAAGAAAAGATAAAAGACGGAGCGGTATTGCCACGAAACTGATGGAAAAACTACTCCATGAGGCCTCCTTCAATGGTGTGACGGATGTGCACCTTGAAGTGAGGGAGAGCAATGCAGCAGCTCTCGGATTATATGAAAAATTTGGATTTGCAGAGGATGGCATTCGAAAAAATTATTACACCGAACCGGTGGAAAATGCCATTACCATGACTTTAAGACAAGGATAATATATGATTGATGTTTGTTTACTGGGAACCGGAGGCATGATGCCTCTTCCACGCCGTCATCTGACTTCTTTAATGCTTCGTCACAATGGAAGCAGTCTTTTGATTGACTGCGGTGAAGGAACCCAGATTGCTATTAGAAAAAAAGGCTGGTCATTTAAGGATATTGACTGCATTCTTCTGACCCATTTTCATGCGGATCATATCGCCGGTCTGCCGGGCTTATTTCTGACAATGGGAAATGCGGATCGGAGTGAACCGGTAACGGTCATCGGACCGAAAGGCGTAGAAAGGGTTATTGCAGCTGTCCGGGTTATTGCACCGGAGCTTCCTTTTGAAATTAAGTGTCTTCCTATTGAACAAGTGGAAGAAAGCTTCCAAGTGAAAGAACTTGTGGTAAATGCCTATCATGTTTTTCACCGGATTCCCTGCTATGGTTATAGCATTGAGCTGAAAAGAACCGGAAGATTCGATGTTAATAAGGCTAAGGAAGCTAATATTCCCCTGCCTTTCTGGAATCGTTTACAAAAAGGAGAGACTATTGAGGATAACGGGTGTGTTTATACACCGGACATGGTGCTGGGAGAGAGCCGGAAGGGACTTAAAGTTACCTATAATACCGATACCCGCCCCACGGATCTTATTGCTAAATATGCCAAAGATTCGGATCTCTTTATTTGCGAAGGCATGTATGGCGAAAAAGATAAGATTGCTAATGCCAAAAGTTATCGCCATATGACTATGCAGGAAGCAGCAACTCTGGCAGCAGAGGCACATGTGAAAGAGATGTGGCTGACGCATTACAGCCCATCCTGTGTAAGACCTGATATATTTGAAAAAGAGATTAAGGAAATATTTCCGCAGACAGTCATGTCAAAGGATGGCCAGTGTGTGGAATTGAATTTTGAAAATGAGGAAGCCTGATTTATGGCAGAAGAAAAGAATATAGATATACTGGCAATTGAGAGTTCATGTGATGAGACGGCAGCGGCTGTTATTCGAAATGGTCATGAGGTGCTGTCCAATGTGATCTATTCTCAGATTGATATGCATACGGTGTATGGGGGCGTTGTGCCGGAACTGGCATCACGTGCCCATATTGAAAAGATTAATACGGTTATTTCACAGGCTCTTAAGGATGTCGGCAAAACCATCGATGATGTGGATGCAGTGGCTGTAACCTATGGCCCGGGCCTTGTGGGCGCCCTTCTTGTGGGAGTGGCGGAGGCAAAAGCCATTGCCTGGGCAGCTAAAAAGCCGCTTATTGGTGTTCATCATATTGAAGGCCATATCTGTGCTAATTATATTGAGCACCCGGAACTGAAGCCGCCTTATCTTGGACTGGTAGTGTCCGGCGGCCATACCCATTTATTTATAGCAGAAGAGACAACGAAATTTAAAATTCTTGGCCGGACAGCCGATGATGCTGCCGGTGAGGCTTTTGATAAAGTAGCCCGTGCTATTGGACTGGGTTATCCGGGAGGTCCCAAGATCGATAAGCTGTCCAAGGAAGGTAATCCGGAGGCTATCGTATTTCCAAAAGGACATGTAAATGGTTCGGAATATGATTTCAGCTTCAGTGGCCTAAAGTCAGCGGTGCTTAATTATCTTAATCATGCAGAAATGAAACATGAAGAGATTAACAAGGCTGATCTGGCTGCTTCTTTCCAGAAAGCAGTTGTGGATGTATTGTGCCAGCATACGGTGGCAGCGGCTAAAGAATACAAGCTGACTACGGTGGCTATGGCTGGCGGTGTTTCGGCTAATAGTACGCTTCGGGCCAGCATGCAGGAGGCTTGTGACAAGGCAGGTCTTACATTGTATGTACCGTCTCCTGGATATTGCACCGATAATGCTGTTATGATCGGGGCAGCGGCTTATTTTGAATATCAAAAAGATAATTTTGCAGATTGGGATCTTAATGCAATTCCGAATCTTAAATTAGGAGAGCACTAAAATCTTATATAAGCTGGTGATGAAGCCTGCTGCAAATATCTTTACTATAAGCAGTTTACAGATAGGAATTGTACC
>CAVDGK010000117.1:0-5970 GCA_963607995.1 Oscillospiraceae bacterium
ATGCTATCGACCGTGTTCTTTTAAAACTGGCTCTTTAAAATGAAGAAATGGGGATACTGTCTGACGGTATCCCTTGATAACAATAAAAAGAATACAACGATAATCTGCTTTGCAAATTTACGAAAATACATAATTTTGAAAATTATGGGCGGGCTTTATTGCTAAAAATCGTTTTTATATGGGCAGATCGTGAAGCAGATTGCAAATATTAGTGATTGCCGCAATAGCGGCAGATAGGAGATTATCATGAATGAATTTGGATTTTCAGTTCCCCAGGATATTATCGTAGGTAAAGGAACTCTGGCAAAATTGCCGGAAGTGGCAAAGAAGCTGGGAGGAACCCATGCATTTATTATTTCCGGTCCGCATTTGGCCAAGATGGGCTGGGTTAAGAAAATTTCAGATTCCCTGACAGAAAAAGGAATTGCCGTTGATACATTTACAGACATCGAAGCCAACCCTTCCGTTGCAACAGTGGATAAGGCAACAGAAGCTTTTAAGGCCAGCGGTGCTGACTATATCGTGGCTTTCGGCGGCGGTTCACCTATGGATGTGGCTAAGGCTGTAGGTGTCGTGGCAAAATATGGCGGCAGTATTACAGAATATGAAGGTGCACACAAAGTACCGGGCAAGATCATTCCTCTTGTGGCTATTCCCACCACAGCCGGTACCGGTTCGGAAGTTACAGCATTCTCCGTTATTACAGATCATGCAAGAGATTATAAGCTGACAGTATTCAGCTACGAAATCCTTCCCTCAGCAGCCATCCTGGATCCGGAACTTTTGACGACAGCGCCAGCTTCCGTAGCAGCAGCCTGCGGGATCGATGCCTTTATCCATGCGGAAGAGGCTTATATCTCAACAGCCGCATCACCTTTCTCCGATGCAATGGCAGAAAAAGCCATGGAACTTATTGGTGCCAATATCCGTCGTTTTGTGGCTAAGAGAGAAGATATCGAGGCAGCAGAAGCCATGATGGTAGGTTCACTTTTTGCCGGCATTGCATTTTCTTTTGCACGACTTGGCAATGTTCATGCCATGAGTCATCCGGTCAGTGCTTTCTTTGACGTGCCTCACGGCGTAGCCAATGCTGTCCTTCTGCCTATTATTGCAGAATATAATGCTCTGGCAGATCATGGCCGTTATCTTAAAATCTACAATTACATCAGCCGTGTACCGGCCTATGCCGATGACTTTGATCCTATGATGCTGGTTGGAGCTATTCGGAGCCTTCTTGATGATATCGGTATTCCGGAAAATCTTACCATTGCCATTAACAATGTCAGCAAAAATGGTACAATAAGCCGTGAAGAAATTGAAAGCAAGATAGAAGCGATGGCTGTGGATGCTATGAAGAGCGGTAATATCGCCGTTAACCCCAGAGCTTCGAAACAGAGCGATATTGAGGAGCTTTATCGGAAAGCCTTATAAGAAATGAGTCAGGATTATTTATCACATAACGTTGCCATTAATTTAAAAAGAATACGTCTCTCCAAGGGGATGAGCCTTGACCGGGTCTCTGAACAGACTGGCATCAGCAAAAGTATGCTGGCCCAGATTGAAAAGGGAACGGCCAATCCTTCCCTTGGCGTGCTGGGGAAGATTACCAGCGGTCTGCGCATCGAATTTCAGGAACTGATTGATCCGCCCAGGGAAGATTTCAGTCTGGTAAGCCCGGATAAAATCATTCCGACGAAAGAGGTTTTGGGCCAATACAAGGTTTGGACCTGCTTTCCTTTTGAAGATTCCCGATCGGTGGAGGTCTATCGCATTGATGTGGAACCGGGAGGTGTCTATGCCAGCGGCAGTCACGGTGAAAAGACCCGGGAGTACATTTCAGTACTGGATGGGGTCTTGACGGTAGAATGCCACGGACACGTTGAGGATATCAGCAAGGAACAGGTTTTTAAACTGGAAACTGACCAGAGCCACGTCTATCGAAATAATGGCAGTGAAGTGGTAAGATTTGTCTGTTTCTTTTTGGATTATACACACTTATAAAATGGGACGGCACTAAAGAACAACGTCCCACGTGTGAGTTAATAATAAGAATTGTGAGCTCTCTCTTTGATATAAAAATATAAGCATGGAACCGTGATGAAAATTGCGGTTCTTTTTTTGTGCGAAGCAACGAGACGAGGTTCGTGCCTGTAGAAGAATTGGGAGATTGCAGCGATAACTTGAGAAATCTAAAGGGTTAATAAAGTAACGAGAGATAAAAATTGCTTTTAAAACGTATATCGTTTACAATAAGGCGTCAAAAGAGTGATGATTGGAATATCTGTACTGTATTTGGGGATAAAATACAGTTTCTGCAATAGAGCGATGCATATGATAGAGAGAAGCTTACAAAAATAATTGTCTTCCCATTGAAATGCATCACGGGACTGAAACGGAGGAATAAAATGACATTAGAAGAATTCAAAGCATTTTCAGAGGGAAAAACCATCATTATGGATGGTGCTGTAGGTTCAAATATGATGAATGGCATGCCAAAGGGCTATTGCATGGAAAGATGGAACCTGGAACATAAAGATGAACTCATTGCCCTGCAAAAAGGCTATATTGAAGCCGGCACCCAGCTTATCAGTGCTCCCACTTTTGGGGCAAATCGCATTTCCTTAACAGGTTATGGCCTCCAGGACCGTTTGAAAGAATTTAATACAACCCTGGTTGGCTACACCCAGGATGCAGCTGCCGGCAAAGCCATCATTGCAGGTGACGTCACCACCTCCGGTAAAATGATGGGCTATGAAGATTATGATTATGAAAAGGCTTTTGAAAATTACAGCGAGCAGATTGATATCCTGGCTCAGGCCGGTGTCGATCTGATTCTGGCTGAGACTATGATCAGCTATGATGAAGTCATTGCGGCTATCGATGCCTGCAACAGCGTGTGTTCACTTCCGATTATCTGCACCATGTCTGTGGATTCCGTGGGCAGTGCTTTCTACGGCGGCAATATCATGGACCTGGCACCGGAAATCGAAGCAGCAGGGGCAGCGGCAGTTGGTGTCAACTGTTCCGTAGCACCATATCAGCTCACAAGCGTGATCAAAACCATTGCTGAGCGGGTTAACATTCCGGTAATTGCGAAACCTAATGCCGGTATGCCGGAAATCAATGCCAAGGGTATCCCAATTTACAATCTGGGAGTTGAGAAATTTGGCGAACAGATGGTAGATCTCTATAATAATGGAGCCAGAATTCTGGGCGGCTGCTGCGGCACAACACCGTCTCACATCCGTTCTTTGGTGGAACATTTAAAGTGATAGAAGGTTGAAGCTTCAATAAAAAGTTATTTAGGAAAGAAAAATTAATCCTCAGACCTGAAAAATAAAAATGTTAAATGGTGTTTTCGGAAATTTTACCCAAAAAACACCATTTTTTTCTTGACGAAACAAAGGTCGCCTGCATATAATGATTGAGCGCGTGCAAAGAACGCAGTTCTTTTTGCGTGTAAAATACAAGACGAAAAACAGCCGAACTGCCGCAGTTGTGCGGACAACTTAAAGGAGGAAAACGTAGAGGAATGCCTACATTTAATCAGTTAGTTAAACAGGGCAGACACAGCGCTGCTAAGAAATCAACGGCTCCGGCTCTGCAGAAATCTTTCAATTCATTAAAGAAGAAAGCAGTCGATGCATCCAGCCCGCAGAAGAGAGGCGTTTGTACAGCTGTTAAGACAGCTACACCGAAGAAGCCGAACTCAGCTCTTCGTAAAATCGCCAGAGTTCGTCTTTCAAACGGAATCGAAGTTACATCTTATATTCCGGGCGAAGGTCACAATCTTCAGGAGCACAGCGTTGTAATGATCCGTGGCGGACGTGTCAAGGATCTTCCGGGTACCAGATATCATATCATCCGTGGTACTCTTGATACAGCTGGTGTTGCCAATCGTCGTCAGGCCCGTTCAAAATACGGCGCTAAGAGACCGAAGAAGTAATTTTAAAATTAAGAATTAAATTTTCAACTGATAACTAAATCACAGGAATTTTAATGAGTACGGTTTCCTATTGTCCGTTCGGCTGTGGACTATAGTGAATTACGTCCGTGCGAACACATGATTCCAATGTGAGTACCTGAGAATAAATCGATATGATTTAGGAGGGAAGTAACGTGCCACGTAAAGGACATGCACAAAAGAGAGAGGTCCTCGCGGATCCGCTTTACAACGATAAGGTCGTTACAAAGCTGATCAACCAGATCATGCTTGACGGCAAGAAGGGCGTTGCCCAGAAGATCGTTTACGGCGCATTCAGCAAGGTCGAAGAAAAAGCCGGAAAGCCGGCTCTGGAAGTATTCCAGGAAGCTTTAAACAATATTATGCCCCAGGTTGAAGTTAAGGCAAGACGTGTTGGCGGTGCCACATATCAGGTTCCGATCGAAGTTCGTCCGGACAGACGTCAGGCTCTGGCTCTTCGCTGGTTAACTATTTTCTCAAGAAACCGTTCTGAAAAGACCATGGAAGATCGTTTAGCAGCTGAACTGCTGGATGCCATGAACAACACAGGCGCTGCAGTCAAGAGAAAAGAAGAAATGCACAGAATGGCAGACGCCAACAAGGCATTTGCTCACTACAGATTCTAATCGAAAGGAGTATCCATGGCCGGAAGAGAATATCCGCTTGAGCGTACGAGAAACATTGGTATCATGGCTCATATCGATGCTGGTAAGACCACATTGACTGAGCGTATCCTCTACTACACAGGCGTAAACTACAAAATCGGTGAAACACACGAAGGTACGGCAACCATGGACTGGATGGCTCAGGAGCAGGAACGTGGTATCACTATCACATCTGCTGCTACAACCTGCCATTGGACTCTGGAAGAAGAGGGAAAAGTAAAACCGGGTGCTCTTGAGCATCGTATCAACATCATTGATACCCCGGGACACGTTGACTTCACCGTTGAAGTTGAACGTTCCCTTAGAGTTCTTGACGGCGCTGTTGGTGTCTTCGATGCCAAGGGCGGTGTTGAGCCCCAGTCTGAAAACGTATGGCGTCAGGCTGATAAATACAATGTACCTCGTATGGCATTCATCAACAAGATGGACGTCATCGGTGCAGATTTCTACAATTCAGTAGAAGAAATTAAGACAAGACTTGGTAAGAACCCGGTTGCTCTGCAGCTTCCAATCGGTGCTGAAGATACCTTTGCTGGTATCATCGACCTTATGGAAATGCAGTCCTATATCTACGGCGGCAAGGACGGAAACGAAGTTTCTATCGAGCCGATCCCGGATGATATGAAGGATCAGGCAGATGAATGGCACACCAAGATGGTTGAACAGATCTGCGATCTGGACGAAGACCTTATGATGCAGTATCTGGAAGGCGAAGAACCCTCTATTGCTGATATGAAGGTAGCTCTGAGAAAGGGCTGCTGCGAAGGTACAGCCATCCCGGTTACCTGCGGTAGTGCTTATCGTAATAAGGGCGTTCAGAAGATGCTCGATGCTGTTATCGAATACATGCCGAGCCCGCTGGATATCCCGCCAATCGAAGGTACAGATGAAGAAGGCAATGTAATGGCCAGACCGTCATCTGATGATGAGCCTTTTGCAGCTCTTGCCTTCAAGATTATGACAGACCCGTTTGTTGGTAAGCTGGCTTACTTCCGCGTTTACTCAGGTACTCTGAACTCCGGTTCTTACGTACTGAACGCAACAAAGGGCAAGAAGGAACGTGTTGCACGTATTCTTCAGATGCATGCCAATAAGAGAATGGAGCTGGATAAGGTTTACTCCGGTGATATCGCAGCTGCCATCGGTCTTAAGATTACAACAACAGGTGATACGATCTGCGACGAACAGCATCCTATCATTCTTGAATCTATGGAGTTCCCGGAACCGGTTATCGAGCTTGCTATCGAGCCGAAGACAAAAGCCGGCCAGGATAAACTTGGCGAAGCTCTTGCAAAACTTGCCGAAGAAGATCCGACCTTCCGTCAGCATACAGATCAGGAA
>CAVDGK010000118.1:0-5963 GCA_963607995.1 Oscillospiraceae bacterium
GTTAAGGCAGACCCTCGAGGAGGCTGGTACTTAATAAGTTCGAGCGTATGCGATGAACGAATTTAGTACCGCTGCTCCACGAGGGTCGCGGGAGCGTGTCTCGCCGTACAGGATGACATAGTCCAAGTTCGTACGTAAAAAAACGTTCATGTTTATCTTAATACAAGATAGCATGAACGCTTTTTTCGTATATTATTCAGTTAAAGCTTTTTCAATTTTATCCATGGCTTCTTCTAAAAGCTCCATAGAGGTTGCATAGGCGATACGTACAGATCCAGGGCCTTCAAATGGACTTCCCGGTACCATGGCAACGTGAGCCCTTTCAAGAATGTATGAACAAAAGTCCACATCAGATTTAATCTCAAATCCATGCAACGTTTTTCCAATGTAGGCAGTTACATCAAAGAAAATGTAGAAGGCGCCCTCAACAGGTGAGAAGCGAATGCCAGGAATGGCAGAAAGCCGTGATACCAGGTAGTTTCTTCTTTTTTCGAATTCAACCCTCATACGCTCTGTATCATCCTGCGGACCATTTAAAGCTGCCAAAGCGGCTCGCTGCACCAGTTCACTGACACAGGTGGTGACTTGACTCTGAATCTTGGTCATGGCCTTTATGACGTTTTCAGGACCTGCTGCATAGCCGATACGCCAGCCTGTCATGGCATGGGATTTTGAAAATCCGTTAATGGTGACAGTGCGATTTTTAATTTCCTCTGAGAAAGAAGCTATGCTGATGTGTCTGGCATCACCATAAATGATCTTTTCGTAAACTTCGTCAGCTATCACATAGAAATCCCTTTCAACAGCCAGCTCAGCCATTTTTTTCAAAACATCTTCTTTAAAGACGGCACCTGTCGGATTGCAGGGAGTGCAAATGATGATGGCCTTCGTTTTATCCGTAACGGCCTTTTCAATGGCATCCATATCCGGCTGATTCGTATCCGGACAGGAAGGTACGAGAATGACATCGGCGCCGGTCATACGCACCATTTCCGGATAACTGACATAGCAGGGGGTGGGGATGATCACTTCATCACCAGGACCTGCAATAGCCATGAGAGCACTGTAGAGTGCCTGCTTGGCACCAACAGAGATCAAAATTTCACCCGGTGTATAATTGATGTGATTATCTTCTTGAAATTTCCGGCAAATTGCCTCTCGAAGAGGCAGAATTCCAACGCCTGTCGTATAGCGGATGGTTTCGTGATCTAACGTATAATGGGCAGCTTCGCGGATATATTCCGGTGTGGGAAAATCCGGTTCACCAACATTAAGTGAAATGATTTCCTGCCCCTGGGCTCTGAGCGCAGCAACCTTTGAAACAATGACGGAGGTGGCAGAACCTTTGATCAGAGACATTCTGTCTGCAAGTTGAGTTGACATTTTATTTCCTCTAAAAACATATTTCTTCCATGTTAACCAAAAAAACAAAATCCTGCAACGTTTTTTGACCTTTTATGTTATGATAAGATGCGTGTGCAGGGATCATATGAGCAAACAAAGAAGCAGAATATGGTCGCTTTGATAAAAATGGCACTTGAATTTTACTATAAGAGAAAATTTATGGGGAAATAAAAATGTCCGAAAATAGTGAATTACAAAATCAGATGAATGAAATTGATGAGCAGTTATGCGAACTGCTGCAGAAAAGGCAGAATATCCATCGAAAATTAAAGATAGAAGAAAATGGCAAAGCAATGGAAAATAAGCGTTTTGTTATCTACAACCGTTTTCGCGAAAACAGACGTGATCCTATCGAAGATCCCTTCGTTGTCTATCAGGGAGAACCAGGAGCCTTCAGTGAAATGGCAGCCATGAATTTCTTTGGGAAAGATGTGAAAACAAAAGGCTTATATAATTTTGAAGATTGTTTCAAGGCACTTCGTTGGGGAGAGGCTGATTATGCAGTTCTGCCTATTGAAAACTCATCAACCGGTGCTATCCGTCAGGTTTACGATCTTCTGGGACAATATGCCTGCTTTATGGTTGGGGAAGTAGCTGTTCGTGTCAGACAGAGCCTGATGGTCCTTCCTGGAACAAAAATGGAAGATATTACCACAGTTTATTCTCATGAACAGGGTCTTTTCCAGTGCGAGGAATTTTTGAATCAGCATCGTGACTGGAAACAGGTGCCTCAGGTTGATACTGCCGGCAGTGCAAAACTGGTTGCCGAACTGAAAGATCCTCATATTGCAGCTATCTGCTCATCCAGAGCTGCTGAAATTTATGGGCTTGAAGTCATTCTTCCGGAAGCAAATTATAATTCCGTCAATACAACACGTTTCGTGGTTATTTCCACCAGAATGGAGTTTAGGGAAGGCCGGGATAAAGTTTGCATTTCTCTTAGAACACCTCATGAGGCAGGCTCACTTTTTGATATCCTTTCTATTTTTAAAACCAACCACCTGAATCTGGTGAAACTGGAATCCAGACCAGTGGTGGGTCATAACTGGGAATATATGTTCTTTATTGAATTTAATGCAGATCTGATGGAAGATGGCATGGATCGGATTATGGATGAATTGGCTGAAAATTCATCCCAACTTCGGGTCTATGGAAATTATAAAACTAATATCTAGGTTTGCTTTTTGACTTGGCTCATATAACATTATTCAGGAAGACAATTAAATAAATTAAAAACTATTAGCACTCACATTTTATGAGTGCTAATTTTTTGTTGACTTTTAAGTTTCAACGCATTATCATATGGTTATTGGCGGCTGGGACAGGTCGCTTTCAGATAAAAAGGAGTTGAAATATTATGGCAAAAACGGGTAAATTATCGATCAACAGCGAAAACATGCTGCCGATCATTAAAAGATGGCTGTATTCAGATCATGACATTTTTATGCGTGAGCAGATCGCAAATGCCAGCGATGCTATCACAAAGCTGAAAAAGCTGGAGGGTGTAGGTGAGTTTAAACCGGAAGGCACTTATGATTATAAGATTCGTGTTGAGATCGATCCGGATGAAAAGACTTTAAAGATTATCGATAATGGTATCGGTATGACTGAAGATGAAGTTGTGGAGAATATCACCCAGATCGCATTCTCGGGTGCAACAAAGTTCCTGGAAAAATATAAAGATCTTTCTGACGGTGATCAGATCATCGGTCATTTCGGCCTTGGTTTCTATTCCGCATTCATGGTAGCTGATGAAGTCCACATTGATACACTTTCTTACATGGATGGAGCTAAGCCGATTCATTGGGAATCTGATGGCAGCACGGAATATACCATTGAAGAGGGCGATAAGAAGGATATCGGTACGGAGATTACCTTGTTTCTTAATGATGATTGCCTTGAATTCTGCAATGAATTCAGAGTAAGAGAAGTTCTGACAAAGTATTGTTCCTTCATGCCGGTGCCGATTTTCCTGGAAGTTACAGGACCTACGGCTGAAAAGAAGAAGGCTGATGAGGAAAAACGTTTAGCAGAGGAAAATGAAAAGGCTGCTAAGGAAGCTAAGGATAAGGGCGAGGAAGCTCCGGAGCCGAAGACGATGCCGGTTCCGGAATCGATTAATGACATTCACCCCCTGTGGACGAAGCAGCCCAGTGAATGCACAGATGAAGAATATAAGGCATTCTATAGAAAAGTGTTTAATGACTACAGAGAACCTCTTTTCTGGATTCATTTAAATACAGATTATCCCTTCAATCTGAAAGGTATCTTGTACTTCCCACGTTTGACTAATGAGTATGAAGCTGTTGAAGCCGAGATTAAGCTTTATAATAATCAGGTTTTCATTGCTGATAATATTAAAGAAGCCGTTCCGGAATTCCTGCTTACCATGAAGGGTGTTATTGATTGTCCGGATCTGCCCCTTAACGTGTCTCGTTCAGCCCTTCAGAACGATGGCTCGGTCAAGAAAATTAACGAATACATTTCCAGAAAAACAGCAGATAAGCTGAAGAGCCTCTGCAATACAAAAAGAGAAGAGTATGAAGGTTGTTGGGATAATATTGGACCATTCCTCAAATACGGCTGCCTGAAAGATAATAAATTTGCTGACCGTATGGTGGATTATATGCTGTACAAGGACCTGGATGGCAAATATTACACCATGAAGGAATATCTGGATAAAGTATTCCCCAAGGCTGAAGAAGAAACAGCAGATGATAAAAAAGAAGAAAATACAGCTGAAGTTGTAGATGAAAATGGCAAAGAAATCGCATCTGAAGAAAAGAAGGAGGATGAAGATAAAGAGCCGGAGAAGAAGACTATCTACTATGTAACGGATCCGGTTAAGCAGGCCACATACGTCAACATGTTTAAGTCCCGTGAAAAGTCAGCCCTTCTCCTTGAACATCGAATTGATTCTGCTTATGTTGAAATGCTGGAGAGACGTGACCAAACCCTACGTTTTGCCCGTATCGACTCGGATATTGCAGATGATATGAAGTCCGATGAAGAGGTAAGTGCGGAAGATAAGGATCAGCTGACAGAAATCTTCAGAAAGAATATTGGAAATGATAAGCTGGAGATCAATGTAGTTCACATGACAGATGCAGATACAGCTGCAGTTATGACACTTTCAGAAGAAAGCCGTCGTATGCAGGATATGATGAAACTTTATGGTATGGACACCATGGATGGTTCCTCTTTCGGTATTCAGGAAGTACTGACACTGAATGCTTCCCATCCTCTGGTTCAGTTCGTCCTTCAGCATAAGAGAGCATCAGCTGTGCCGGTGATTTGTAAGCAACTTTACGATCTGGCTGTCCTTTCCCATAAGCCCCTTTCTGCAGAAGAAATGGATGCCTTCGTTAAACGCAGTAATGAAATTATGATGCTTCTGACAAAGTGATTTAAATAAATGACAAAAAAATCCATCTTTACCGGTATAGGGTAAGGATGGATTTTTTATGCGTGAATGCAAAAATAAAGCGATTTACGGATTCGATTGTTTAGCAAAAGTCTTTTCAATCTTTACTGCGCATCATATTCAAAGTGGTTTGCTTTGAGAAATTTATAAATATACTGATCCCAGGCATGGTCGATATTCTTATTAGCCGGAAAAGCTTTCTGGGATGATCCTGTGGTAAGCATGATGCGTTTTCCATCAAACCGGATATTAAGGAAGAGTGCATTAAGGCTTTCGAAATCCTGGGCAAGGCCATTTTCAGTAAGGAGCTTATTGGAAGCATTGCTGCTCAGTTGAAAAACGAATTTAAAACCAAGAGGCGTATGCTTTCCTTTGATCATGTCATAAATATGAGGTTTCAGCATTTCCCAGGAAGCGTAGACAGGCGATGGATCTTCGCTATCATCATCCATGTAAGAAGCATGATAATTCCCGTCGATGGAGTAGGTGCAAAATGTTGTGATCTGCCCTTCACGAAGAAGCAGGCGGTCAAATATATTGCCGGTGAGAAGAGAAGCCATAAACGGCCTGGTTTCTGCGATATAGAGTGCGATCATATAAAATCTCCGTTCCCTGTAAACTTATTTCATTATACACGATTTTAGATAAAAGCGAAGCAGACATCAGAATTTTGTAAAATAGTGGTTAATATTATTCCACGTCATAAAATATTAGTCGTAGACAATTTAGTTAAGGTGGTTGGCACTCGAAGGATATCTTGAAATAAAGGGGATGATAGGTTATAATAGCCAAGTGTTTAAAGCTATTCAGAATGAATCTAAATCCAAATGAAATTTTAGATAGCCAAACAAATTAAACAAAAGGGGATCTTAAAATGAGCCAGAAAAAGGTTGATGAGTATAAAGACTACAAAAAAAATCGTAAGAAAGTTACCAAGAAGGAAAAGGTTCTTCGCCGTCTTGAATATGCCATTGCCGGCATCGTTCTGGCTGTCATTGTAGCCTGGGTAGGCTGGTCCGTTTATCATCAGGTAACTAAAAGCGATAGCGATGATACGGAGTCTACGACCGAAACCGTATCCGTTAACTTTGGCGATGTAGAAGATTACTACAATGATCTTGATCTGAGTTTTTAA
>CAVDGK010000119.1:0-5943 GCA_963607995.1 Oscillospiraceae bacterium
TTCATATAGTCATTGTAAATTTCGGGATCGATGACATTTTTGATGCTATCATACACACTTTGTGAAGCGTCCCTTATCTTTTGTTTCGTTTCATCATCTAAAGTGATAATCTCTGTACCGCTATCTTCAATCGTCTTAATCTTATCTGCAATACGTTCATCTGACTGCTCTCTTGCATAATCCTTGGCAGCCTGAGCTGCCGCTGTAATGATTTCCTGATCTTCCTGAGACAGATTCTGGAAGAACTCATCATTAACAATAAGGGTTATAAGATGCGGCAGGTGGTTTGTTTCCACAATATATTTCTGTTGCTCATAAAGTTTATTGGAGACAATAACTTCATAAGGATTTTCCTGAGCATCAATAGTATGCTGCTGCAGACCAATATAAACTTCAGAGAAGCTCATAGGTGTAGGTGATGCCCCAATGGCCTGCCAGAATGCAAGATGATAGCTGTTTTCCATGGTACGTATCTTCTGTCCCTTAAAATCTTCAAAGGAATCAACCTTCTTATTAGTACTCATAACACGGAAACCCTGATCCGCCACTCCAAGCAAATGATAGCCGCCTTCCGTGTAAACATCACTGATTTTAGAATAAAATTGCGGCTCATCAATTTTCTCCCGACAATCTTCCAGACTATCAAAAACGCAGGGAAGATCAAAAACTGCCAGGTCTTTCATGAAGGTTACCTGCGGAGCCGTGTTCTGAACAACAAAAGGAATATCCCCATCTGCACAGGTCTCAAGTAAATCACGATCGCCGCCCAGGGTTGAGTTAGGATATACCTGAATCTGCATACGTCCATCAGAAAGTTCGCTTACCTCTTCCGCAAATTTTTCAGCAAAAATCTGAGTAACTGTATCCTCCGGACTTGCCGTCCCTAAAGGCCAGGCGTAACGCTGTACGCTATCGTCTGCATTTCCGCAGCCGCTCAGCGACAAAATCCCTGCCATAAGTGCACAAGTTATCATAAATCTACGCATTTTCATATTGCAACACCTCTTAAATCAATGCCATGGATATAGCCGGAATAAAAGTAATCAGCAGAAGAGCGATCAGGAAAAGACCGATCATCGGCACCGCCTTTTTTGATATTGACATGACCGGTACATCCGTCAGGGAGCTGGCCACAAATAAATTGACACCAATAGGCGGTGTAACGAAACCTATTGCCAGGTTAACAACCATAATGACACCAAACTGAATCGGATCCATACCGATTGCCTCTACGATAGGCAGAAGAATCGGTGTCAGAATCAGGATAGCCGGCGTTGTATCCATTACCATACCAACGATCAAAAGGAAGGCATTGATCACCAGGAGAATAGCAACCGGACTATTGAAATTATTCAGTATAAATTCGCTGACTGTCTGGGGCACCTGCATCAGAGTAAGTACTCGCGAAAAAGCCGTAGAGGCTGCCAAAATAAACAGAATTGGTGTATAGGTCTTAATCGCCTCCACCAAAATAGACCAAATGTCCTTAATTTTAATACTTTTATAAACAAAAAGACTGACGATAAGAGCATAAAATACAGAGATAACAGCTGCTTCCGTAGGTGAAGCAACGCCGCTGTAAATACATCCAAGAATAATAACCGGACTTAAAAGAGCAAAAGCACTCTCCTTCAAAACCCCAAGCAGTCCCTTGTCATGAAGGGCCTTAACCTCGGCATTTATTTTTTCTTTATCCTCACCATGTTTCTTGCAATAGAAAATAGCATAGCCCATAAGCAAAAGACCAATAAGGATACCTGGAATAATACCTGCCAGAAACAGATCACTGACTGAAGCTCCTGAAGCCATACCATACATGATAAAAGGAATGGAAGGTGGGATGATAACGCCCAGACCACCGGCTACCGCAACCAGAGAAGTGGAGAAAATAAGATCATATCCCAAAGAAGTCAGAATAGGAATAGTCATACTGCCTACTGCCGCTACCGTTGCCGGTGCTGAGCCAGAGATAGCGCCATAAAAAAGGCATGTAACAACAACGGCACAAGGCATGCCGGCTGTAAATTTTCCAAGAAAATATGCAAATACATTAAACAGTTTTTTGGAAATACCGCCCTTTGCCATGATAATGCCTGATAAGACAAACATGGGAACTGCCAAAAGAGGGAACGAATCCAATCCACCGAACATAGCTCGGATCAGATATTTGGCACCAACGGTAAACGATGAATCAAATATAGAAGGAAGTACAGATGCGATGCCAAGGGAAATTGACACCGGAATGGCAATGACCAGGGCAATGACAAAAATGATAAATAAAACAACTACCGGCATTATCTTTCCTCCTCATTTGATTCTTTAATACTCTTTACACGATTATCAACACCGGTTTCCTGGTGATGAACGTTATCTGCATTTGCTTCAATGAATGAATCCGGCGTATTTCTCTCCGGATGGGCCGGATCAATAACATTTTCTCCCCGGGCCACACGAAATTCAATGATCCAGCGCTGCAGCACTCGAAACGCTACAAGCACAAAAGAAAATAGAGGGGCTGCCTGAATATAATACATAGGAATACCACAGGCTGGAGAAACCTGCCCGCTTTCTACAGCACTCATCATATAAGAATAGGCAAAGGGTATCATATAAATAAAGAAAATCAGCTCAAAAGTATGATTGACAATCTTAAAAATAGCACGCCCTCTTCTCGGGAAAATAGCCACAAACTGTTCAATCTTAATAGAAAGACATTTTTTGCTGCAGTAACTGACTGACAAAAAGCCGCTCCAAATAAACAGATAGCGGGTAATTTCCTCAGACCAGGACAAGCTCATTCTCAGGACATAACGGCAGAAGACCTGCATTCCCATGATTACCGTCATTCCGATTAGAAAAACAATAAGAAGAAACTCTTCCAGATTATCATCTAACCAGTGAAGTATTTTTTTCATAAATGCCTCCTTTTCTTGTTACTGTTTTTTAGTTCACAGGAAAAACCTTCCTGTGAACTAAAAAACAGTTTCGCCTGCGAAACTCTCGCACCGAGCGCGGTCGCTTGCGACATATTTCATCTTCGCGCGAGTGTGCATCCTCGCGGAGCGTCTTATCGTTTAGGGACGAAGTTTCCTAAACGATAAAAAACCAGCTGCCACATTAGCCTCATGGCAGCTGGCTCATTGTTAATTATTATACAATGTCACATTGCTTCATGCAACAAATTAAGTACCGTATTTAAATCTTCAGCACCCATCTGACCCGGAGCTGAAGCCTTTCCAACACATCCAAAGGTCATGGATGAACCGAATACTTCACCAGCCAGGCGGCTGATAACACCGGTACCGGCCATCGACATGGTAATGATGGGTCTGTCAGCATAATTTGTATACATCTCTTCCGTTGCAGCAAGAAGTGTCAAAACGTCCTTCTTGCATGTAGGCATAACTGCAATCTTGGGAATATCAGCACCCATATCCTGCATCTTGCGAAGGCGATAGACAATGTCGCTCTGTGCAGGTGTTTTGTGGAAGTCATGGTTTGAAGCAATAACTTTCACTCCGGCTGCATGAACCTTCTCAATGATATTGGAAACAACTGCATCGCCTGTGAAGATTTCAACATCAACGAAATCTACATAACCACTCTCTGCAGCCTTTACATTTAATTCTGTATAAGCTTCCGGATCGATGGCTTTTTCGCCACCTTCTTTGGATGTACGGAAAGTCATAAGAAGGGGCTTCTCACCTAAAATTTCACGAAGTTCTTTAAGAACTTCTTCAACTTTGGCAAATTCAAATACATTTTCAAACCAGTCTACACGCCATTCAACCACGTCATAAGTCACATCGGCAAAAGAACGTGCTGCAGAAAGAATATCCTCTTTTGTAACACCAACAATGGGAATAATGATCTTCGGTGCACCGGTTCCAATTTCAAGATTTCTTACTTTAACTGTATTCATTTTAAATTCTCCTCATAATCAGATGATTAATCTGCCTGAGCCTGTGCAACCATCTTCTTGTAACGAAGGTTGACATAGAGACCAAGAATAACACCAACTGCTGTCAAAACAATGTTCATTTTCATAACGCCTGACGGTGTCAGCTTGGAAGCAGCTGTCAGCAGTGTATAGTTGCAAAGTGAAGATGCGATCATAACAAGTGCTGTTACAGTACCTTTGATCTTTGGGAACAGCATGTTGCAGACAGATGTAGCAATCTGCAGAAGGCCGCCGGCACCAGCCCAACCAATGATAAATGCACCTGCAACCATCAGTGTCTGGTTAGCGCCCATCAGAACAGCGATCAGTGTAACAAGACAGATAACCGGGTAAACCACGATGAAACGAACGTCTTTAATGAACTTTGTTAAGATGGCTGTTACGATAAGAGCCAACAGAGTACCGACTGAATAGAATGTCTGCATGATGGAGGGATCAGCCCAGCCAACATTCTCTTTTGCAAAGTTCTGTGCACAGTTAAGCCACAGCTGGAAAGTACCTGTGCAGGTAAATCCGATCAGGATCATAGCGATGGACTCAATTGAGAAATGAGTATGCTTAAGGCTTTCGATAAGGCCTTCCTTCTTGCCGGCTGCTTTAGCGTCACCATCCGGAAGGGGGCAGAAAGCGATAAGGATAAGAAGAACAACATAAAGGATGCCGCAGGCATAGAACAGAGTGTTATAGCTTGTAAGACCTGAAGCTGTTGTTGCAACAGTAACACCAAGTACAAAAGGAAGAAGCATCTGGGAAATAGCGATGAAGAACTTGATGCCCATAGTAGCTACGCCCGGTGCCTTGTAAAGGACTTCAGTAACACCCGGATAAATACCTGTATCAAGGAAGGAGTTTGCGATACCACCGATGACGGCGCAAACATAAGCAATCCAGTAACCACCATTTGAACCGGCATTGAAAGCGAAAGCCAGTCCGATAAGATATACAGCATAAGAACCGCTGCCGATCATCATGGAAATACGACGACCGAGCTTATCGGATAAAGGTCCGGCAAAGGGAAGTGCGATCAGACGACCAAGACCAAGTGCAGCAGAAATAGCTGTAATTGCCATAGCTTCTACACCCCAGGAAGCTGCCAGTGATTCTTTGATGACAGCCTGTCCAAGAATGGAGCAGCCGACACCATGAATAAAGTAGTTAAGGTACATTACAATTAGAGCTGGAAAATATTTTTTGTTCATGAATCTCTCTCCTCTTTCATGAGTATTCCATTTGTTCCATATTGTTTTGTCACAAACAAAGGAAATGGATCTGCACTACTTTGTTTAAAAATTAACAATACCATCGCAAATAATTGTATCAATGGTGTTAAGTATCGTCTAATACTTAAAGATTTATAAATCGATACATTAAACGTATCAATTATGTTATACTAAGATTATATTTTTCAACTTTATGATTCAAAAGAAATTGACACACACCACAGAAAGGGAAATCCCTTATGACTTTAAATCAGCTTATCTATTTTGAAAAAGTTGCAGTTCTGGAAAATTTTCATCAGGCATCCGAACAGCTTTTTGTATCCCAACCCTCCCTGAGCCGTTCCATAGCAGCTCTCGAAAACGAACTGGGTGTTACCTTATTTAAGAAATCCGGCCGGGGCGTAGTTCTTACAAAAGCCGGCCGCCTCTTTCTTGAATACGTCACAACCATTATTACAGACTGCGATATTGCCTCTAAGAAAATGAAAGAACTTTCCGGTAATGGCGGTAAGATCGATATTGGCTACGTCTTTCCTCTGGCCGGTCACTATATTCCTCATAAAGTGCGTAAGTTCTTAAATGAAGAAAATAATGACCACATTGTCTTTAACTTCTGGCAAAATCATACACCTGCTATTATCCAAAAGATTCTTTCAGGCGAACTGGATGTTGGTTTTGGCGGCTGGCCCTACAGGGATGATCTTGATGTCTTTCCTCTCCTGACTCAGGATATGGTGATTGTCACCCCTAAAGACCATGAGC
>CAVDGK010000120.1:0-5894 GCA_963607995.1 Oscillospiraceae bacterium
ATTCTCAAGGGTCTTATCAAGGAAAACCCGGTACTGGTACTGGTCCTTGGTACCTGCCCCACACTGGCTATTTCAACATCTGTTACAGCTGCTATCGGTATGGGTCTTGCGGCTACAGCCGTTCTGATCTGCTCCAATGTAGCTATTTCAGCTTTAAGAAAGGTCATTCCGGATCAGGTTCGTATCCCCTGCTACATCGTTTTGATCGCCGGTTTCGTTACGGTAGTATCCATGGTCATGGAGGCCTACGCCTACAGTCTGTTCCAGTCACTGGGTGTTTATCTTTCCCTGATCGTTGTTAACTGTATTATTCTTGGCCGTGCCGAAATGTTTGCCAGCAAGAATACGGTTATCGATTCAGCCTGCGATGCCATTGGTATGGGTCTTGGCTTTACCTTAGCCCTGACACTTATGGCTTCCATTCGTGAAACACTGGGCAGTGGTACCTTCTGCGGTATTCCGGTTCCGTGGTTCAATGAGAACCCCATCTCTATTCTGACTATGGCTCCCGGCGGTTTCATTACCTTCGGATGCCTGATCGCCATTATCAATAAGGTGACCAAAGGCAAGGCTATTAAGAAGAAAGAATTTGGCTGTGCAGGATGTCCCTCCTTTGCCACCTGTGGCAGAGCCTATTGCGATGATAAGAAGGAGGAAGAAAAGGCATGAGAGCAGTACTTTACACGATTTTAATCGCGGCCATTACAAACAACTATGTATTGGTCAAATTCCTTGGTATCTGCCCGTTCCTGGGTGTATCCAAGAAGCTGGATCAGGCTGCCGGTATGTCTATCGCTGTTATCTTTGTACAGTTGATGGCTACAGCCGCAACCTGGCCGATTTATCACTTTTTACTTGATGGTGGTATCGATTTCACTTACATGCAGACAGTTGTCTTCATCCTCGTTATCGCCGCTCTGGTACAGCTGGTAGAGATCATATTAAAGAAATATATGCCGTCTCTTCATTCAGCACTTGGTGTTTACCTGCCGCTGATCACCACAAACTGTGCCGTTCTTGGTATCACTGTTAATAACATCAGCGATGGCCTGAACTTTGTTGACAGTATGCTGACGTCACTGGGCTGCGGCCTTGGTTTCTTCCTGGCAATGGTTCTTTTCTGCGGTGTCCGTTCCAGAGTTGCCAATGCGAAGCCTTTGAAATCATTTGAGGGTCTTCCCATCACTTTGATCTCGGCTTCAATCGTTTCCCTTTCCTTCTTTGGGTTTGCCGGCATCATCGACAACCTGCTGGGTTAAGGGGGTGAATTATGAATAGTATTATTATTCCGATTGTCGCAGTTACCGTCATCGGTTTGATCTGCGGCGTTATGCTGGTAGTTGCTTCAAAATTCATGGCCGTTCCGGAGGATGAGAAATTCACTGAAATCCGTGAATGCCTTCCGGGTGCTAACTGCGGTGCCTGCGGTTTCACAGGCTGCGATGGTTACGCACATGCTTTGGCTGATGGTACGACAAAAGAAGCTAATCTCTGCGTTCCCGGTGCATCAGCAGTAGCAGCTAAGGTGGCTGAAGTGGCCGGCCTGGAAGCAGGATCTGCTGAACCGAAAGTTGCTTATGTGGCCTGCTGTGGTGAAAAGACCATGATGTCCATGAAGCATGATTATCGTGGTATTCAGAGCTGTATGGCAGCTGCATCCCTTTATTCAGGATATGCAAAATGCTATAGCAGCTGTCTTGGCATCGGTGACTGTGCAGCCGCTTGCCCTAATGGTGCTATCTGCATCGAAAATGGTATTGCAGCTGTCAGACCGGAAATGTGCGTTGGCTGCGGT
Source organism: Oscillospiraceae bacterium (assembly GCA_963607995.1). GTDB lineage: Bacteria > Bacillota > Clostridia > Lachnospirales > Lachnospiraceae > Chordicoccus. The sequence continues at coordinate 1,796 of CAVDGK010000120.1, forward strand.
CTTTGCGCTAAAGCTTGTCCGAAGCATTTGATCCACATCGTTCCGAAGAAGACCAAGACCATCGTTATGTGCAGCAACCAGGCTAAGGGCGCTGAAACCCGTAAGGATTGCGGCCATGGCTGTATTGGTTGTAAGAAGTGCGAGAAGAACTGTGAAGCCGGAGCTATCACTGTTGTCAATAACTGCGCAGTGATCGATTACTCCAAGTGTACAGCTTGCGGCAAGTGTGCTGAAGTTTGTACAACAGGCTGCATCGTATCGGTAGACTTTAACAAATAATAGATAGAGCATTATCTAAAAATCAAACCCCGTCAGGTGATGAACCTGATGGGGTTTTTCTTTATAGGAAACTCCGTTTCTATAAAGAAAAACGCTCCGCGGGGGATGCACACTCGCGCGAAGATGAAATATGTCGCAAGCGACCGCACTCGGTGCGAGAGTTTCGCAAGCGAAACTCTTTGCTCAAATAAAACACGTTATTTTTGCATAAAAACAAGCTAAAGCAAACATTAAATTTAAAAAATCAATTTAAAGGACTATAATAGGTCGCGAACGCAGATAGGGTTAAAAATTTTTTTCTGCTAATGTAAAAATGGAGATGATGCTGATTGAGTAAAGTTTTACCTTTATTGAGTATGGCTTTTGAGCCGGGACAGGCCGGAGAAATGGTGGAGACTATAGAAGATGAGGATTACAGAAATATAGCACGGGCAGAGCTATATTATTTTCGTGGAGATGGAGAGACGTGTAGTCATACCGTGGAAAAATATCTTTCTGATAAAAGAGCTGATATTAGACTTTCGGCTGAACTGCTTTATGTCTATTCCAATATGGCTCTCGGAAAGGCCGGTTTATCTCAGAAAACACTGAATGACATTTTGTTAGAAGCTGAAAAGGAAAGAAAAAGTCCTTGCAGACGCACTCAGGCCATGGCTGTGTTTGCCGCCTATTTGGCGAAGGTACTTCTCCATCTGCCCTCAGATGATCTGCCAGCCTATATGGATTATATAGGTGAACTGCCTCATGGTCTTCGTCTTTTTGCTTCTTATATCGTTGCCCATGCTATTTATCTTGATGGTGATTATGGAAGGGCTCTAGGTTTATGTCAGGGTGCCATGATATTCAGCCGGCATGAATATCCTATTAGTTTCATTTATATCTATATGGTACAGGCTATGTGCTATATAAATATGAAGCAAACAACAAAGGCTAAAGAAAGTTTCATGAAGTCCTGGAATATAGCAGCAAAAGATGGATTTTTGCAGCCTTTTGTTGAGCACCATGGTCTTCTCCAGGGCCTTCTTGAATCCTGTATCAAAAAGAAAAATTCGAAAGTCTATAAGAAAATCATAGACAGAGTTTTTATTTTTAGTCGGGGATGGATGGCTGTTCACAATAAGGAAGCCAAAGATCACGTGACGGATGCACTATCAGCCATGGAATTTTCCATAGCTATGCTGGCCTGTCGGGATTGGACCAATCAGGAAATTGCAGATTATCTTGGAATGTCCATTAATACCGTGAAACATCACATATCCACCATCTTTGTAAAACTTGACGTTAAGAAAAGAGAAGAACTTAAGAAGGCTGTATTGAGATAGGCGACTGAAGGTCTTGAATACTTTTTACTGCCGGTAAGATAAACATTGATCTTCAAGGATCGTAAAGTAAACAGTATCACTTTCACCAGCTTGCATACCTTCCGGTAGAATGGCACGAAGGAGTGGCGCTGTACTTTCTTCCGGATTTCTAAGAAGGACAATGGAATTTCCAAGGTCATGGATAATACGGCAGATCTCACCTTTATGAGGTCCTTCGCTCAATTTGATACCGCCATCAGGAATAGCCACCATAAGGGGTGTATCTTTGGAATCTGGGGTATTGCTGGAATCCGTGATATTCAAGAAGATATTCCATCCATCGATTACGATACCGTCTTCTGTTGAGTGAGAAGGCAGGAAGTTACGGTAACCCGCCAGTCGGGCAGCACCAAGAGTTGAGGGGTGGTGAGCCATGGATTTCATATTAGTTACAGGACTTGATTTGCCATCTTCCATAACGCAGACATTTTCGCAGTTCCGATAGCATTCTCCCAAATCGTGGCTGACCCAGAGAATAGGGCCCGTAAAGTCGGAGAGGAGGTTGGACATTTCAAGTTCAAGATGCCATTTAAGGAAACTGTCCAAAGCGGAGAATGGCTCATCCAGAAGGATTGCCCGGGGTTTTGAAGCCATGATTCGGGCCAGGGCAACTCTTTGCTGCTGACCACCGGAGAGTTGGGCTGGAAATTTTTTTTCAAGACCGTCCAGTCGAAAACGTTTCAGCTGATCCGTGGCTAAAGATATTTTTTCGGTCTTTGAACCGCTTCGAATGCCACACATGATATTTTGCAGAACCGTCATATTGGAGAAGAGGGCATATTGCTGAAAAAGATAACCTACCTGTCTCTTCTGGGGAACAAGGTTGATGTGTTTTTCACTATCGAAAAGGGTTTCACCATCCAAAATAATACGGCCCCTGTCCGGTGTCATGATACCGGCAATGCATTTAAGGGTAACGGACTTGCCGCAGCCGGAGGCACCCAAAAGAGCCATGGTGCCGTCTGAAGTTTCGAATTTGGAACGCAGATGAAAATTTCCCAGATCTTTTTCAATATCAACTATAAGACTCATGCTTTTGCCCGCCTTCCCTGTCGGCCGGATGCCAACACATTTTTCTTTTCAAGCATATTGACGATGAGAAGGATAACCGCGGAAATACCTACGTTAATGAGAACCCATTTAAGGGCCATTTCATCATCACCGATCTGCCAGAGCTGATAGACCGTGGTTGAGACCGTAGCTGTTTTTCCCGGCGTGTAACCGGCAATCATGGAAGTAGCACCATATTCGCCAAGGGCACGGGCAAAGGCTAAAACCGCTCCGGCCAGAACACCCTGGCGGCAGTAAGGCATGCGGATACGCCAGAAAATGTAGGTGTTGGAAAGACCGAGGGTTTGTCCGGCATAGGCCAGCGTCTCATCAAAAGACTCGAAGGAACCACGTACCGTTCGGTACATGAGAGGAAAGACTACCACGACGGTGGCAAAGATGGCTGACCACCAGGTCATAACCAGCCGGATGCCGAAGGTTTCCAGCACCCAGGCACCGATCAGTCTCTTGGGACCTAAAACCCGCAGGAGCAGATAACCTACGACAGTCGGTGGCAGAACCAGCGGAAGAGTCAGAAAAACGTCGAGTATACCTTTGATCAGACGAGGGAGTTTGGCGATGTAATAAGCTGCCGCAATACCCAGAAAAAAGACAATCACCGCACTGATGGCAGCGATTCGCAGGGAATTTAAGAGGGGATACCAATCCATAGAGGACCTCCAATGAAGGAAATAACTAAATCCGGCAGGGCTATGGCCTGTTGTGGGCTTTTGGAAAATTATGGAAAAGCTTTCCGGATTTCGGGATTATTTTCAAAAATGAACGGACAGAATGTTTGGCATCCTGCCCGTTTATAATTTATGGAACTATGTTTGTGTCGTTATAGTTTATTTGCTCAGCGGTGTGAAGAGAACTTTTTCAAATTCTGTAGAAGCTTCTTCTGTCTGCAGATACTCAAGGAAGGCTGCGGCTGCATCTTGATTTTCAGATGTGTTCAGGACAGCTGCCGGATAGATAACCTGACCGCACATATCGGATGTAGCATAGTCAGCAACTTCAAGATCTGCTGAATAAGCGTCAGAAGCGTAGATGATACCGCAGTCAACAGTACCTTCGCTGACAGCTGTGGTAACTTCCTTAACATTGGAACCATAGGTGAGCTTGTCAGCAATGCTTGTTTCATCGATGTCATAGTAAGAGAAGATCTTCTGTGTATACTGTCCAACCGGAACATCTTCGTTGCCGATAGCCAGTGTAACATCACCGGATTTCAGAAGTTCAGCCAGAGTATCGAAGCTGTCGATGCCTTTGTCATTGCCATCTGCAACAGCCAGGGCAACCTTATTTTCAAGAAGGTCGATACGGCTGCCTTCAACCAGCAGGTCATTGCCATCCGGGTTTTTGTCTGCATCATCTTTAAGATCGCCGTCGAGAGCATTCATCTGTTT